>JAJTCI010000256.1 GCA_021323155.1 Chitinophagaceae bacterium
CGATGCCCCACAGCTTGCATGGGTGATGCTGAAGTTGCTCCCGGCCATGGCGGCGATCTATATCCTGCTTGGATTGGCGGTGCTCGTTGCGGAAGCCCTTGAATGCAACCGTATGGCTAAATTCTATATGGCGGCGTTGGTACCACTCATGTTGATGATCCTTATCAACCTGCTCAACCACTCCGGCATCATCGATATAACCGGTAGTTCACTGGAGCAGTATGGGGTCGCCACCGGTTACGTAAGTGAAGCCATCATACTAACATTCGGCCTGGCGTATAAATTCAACTCGTACCGCGTGGAGAAAGAACAACTCGCACTGGCATTCCAGGTACAACAGAAAGAAAACGCGAAAGCACTGGTGGACACCGAGATCGCCGAACGAAGGAATATCGCTGACGAGTTACACGACATAGCTGGTTCCATGTTGTCCGCCGCCCGCTTGAACCTCGCCTCCGTTAAAGAAAAGAGCTTCACCGCGGATCGCGACGCCCGGGCACAATTGGAAAAGGCCGATGAAGCCCTGGCCGTCATCTCGAACGCAGTAAGGAACCTCAGCCACGCATTGAGCCCTGTGATGCTCGATAAAGTAGGTTTTAAAAAATCGATCCTCAATATCGTGTCGTTCTTCAATACCTCGGGCAAGATCAACATTGAAGTGGTGATCATTGGGTTTGAAACCTATGATCCAAAGCTGGAGAATATCTACACCATACTATATAGCATCGTTTATGAACTGCTGAACAATACGGCGAAACACTCCCAGGCGGCCAACGCCATACTGCAGCTGATCGAACACGATCACTCGGTGGTGCTGATGGCAGAGGATAATGGAAAAGGCTTGTCGGAACAATTTGACAAAAAAACGACACGGGGTCTTGCCGGTATTACCTCCAAGATCAATTACTTCAATGGCTCGATTCAATTCGACAATTTGCAACAAGGACTGGCTATAACAATTGAAATTCCTAAGGAATCTTATGAAACAAAGGATCGTAATCGCTGATGACCATGAACTGCTTATCCAAGGACTTAAAACGATCGTTGACGACATTGAAAATGTGGAACTGGCCGCAACGCTCAACAACGGGAATGACCTGCTTGGTTATCTTGACAAACACCGCGTAGACCTCGTGATGCTTGACCTGAACATGCCGGGTTACGATGGCCTGCGCTGCCTGAAGATCATCAAACAGTTGTACCCGCTCACAAAAGTGATGGTGCTCACCAGTTATAACCAGCCGGAACTGGTGAATGAAGTAAGAGCGATGAATGCGGAGGGTTTCCTTATCAAGAATACTTCCTCCACAGAATTAAAGGAAGCCATCACGGCCATACTCGCGGGCGAAAAACACTACCCCACTTTAAAAGAATTACAACCGGCGATGGATACCGGGTACTACTTCGACGACTTCCTCAAAAAATTCCAGCTGACGAAACGGGAAGTAGATATCATTCGTCACGTATGCACTGGCATGAGCAGTAAACAGGTAGCATCGGCCCTGCACCTCAGCGAATTTACGGTGAACACGCACCGGAAGAACATCCTGAGAAAGCTGAACGTGGGCAATGTCGCCGGCCTGGTGAATTTCGCGCGGGAGCACCAGTTGATATAAAAAAAGCAGCCTCCAAAAGGAGGCTGCATAATTGTAGATCACTTTTCGCAAAGCAAACTACTGCCTCTTACCTGTTTAGGGTAGGTGTGAGTTTCCATATGTCGGACGTGGTCCAGTTGAGCCTTTCAGTCTTGCTTCCGGAATTGGAACAGAAATAAATATCTCCGTTGGGTGCAAAACAAGGCATGCCGTTTCTTGAGTTGCCCTGCGTAAGCTGGGTTACCTGCGAGCCTTCCGCTTCCATCACGAACAGGTGTTCGTTCTGGTTGTCTCTTGTAGATCCGAAAGCAATGTATTTGCCGTCGGCAGAATATGTAGGGTTGGAACTATTGTAATCTCCGGTCGTGAGCTGTGTGCTCTGACCGGTAGCGAGGTTGTATTCGAAGATCTGTTCGAACTTACCCACCATCTTGGTGTAGATCACACGGTCGCCCTTAGGGTGCCAACGTGGGTTGTAACCCTCGGTGAGGATCGTAGAATTCATACCGTTCATCTCCATGGTCGCTACCTGCCAGGTACCGCCAAACTTGGTATTGAACAGTATCTTCTTACCATCAGCTGAAACGCTTGGCACATCATCATCATCACCCATTGCATTGGGAGAAATGTAATTGATACCCGCGGCGCCGTCAGCCATGCTCTTCGCGATCACAGACTTGGAAGGCTTCAGGTAAGAATAAACGATCGTTTTGGAATCAGGGTACCAGTTCGGTGTGCTGGTGTATGAACCTACCAGTGGGATACGACCCGGCTGGCCAAGATTCATCATCATGATGCTCCACCTTTCTTCTAACTTTTTGTTGTCATCCCTTATGTGGAACACCATTCTTTTGCCATCAGGGCTGATTCGTGGGTGAAATTCGGGCACCGGGTCTGAAGTGATACGGACCAGGGACTGGGCATTACCAGTTGTTCCTGGAGGAGCTGACTGGTCAGTTACCACTTTCCGCGTGCTGCCGCAAGAGAGCAGTACCACAGACAAGCCTGCGGTTGCGATTAAAGAAGCGATTTTCATTTTGCAGTAGTTTATATGTTAATTGAATAGAGACACGTTAATTCTGTGGCTTCGGTCCCCACAGGTACTTGAGACTCACCCCGAAATAGTTGGTAGTAAGCATAGAGTTAGTAGCGGTGTGGTAAGCAAACCCGAGGTCAATGAACTTTGGACGTTTGCCTTCTTTGTTCACCGAAAAAAGATACCCGGCCTGCGCACGGTAAGTAAAGTTGCCTTTTGGAACAACTTGCTCCAGGTAATCATCATTGAACCCATAAGTACCATACCCGATCTGCGGCTTCAGGTAGATGCCAGCGTATGGAAGCCAGTAAAAGCCCAGATTCAATTCCAGGTTGGTCAATTGGTCAAGGAGAACAAGCGAACCGTTAGCCGACAAAGCCGTACGTTTACCCAGCGGGTTGTAGATTTCGTAAGACAAGGCGAGGCCGCTGCTGCTGAAAGCCGCGTAGTTCATCGAATAACTGGGGAAGAGGTACTCAACGCTGAAACCGTTGTAGCTAATGGCACCGTTTGATTTCTCGAAGGTCACCTGGCTACCTTCATCACGGGCCGAAGATTGTGCGAACGTGGCAATGGAGCAAAAGATTGCCAGAACAAAGAACATTTGTCTCATGTGCAGTAGTTTGATTTTAGGACTGCAAAATGCCCTTTGGCCCCCTCGTAAACAATACCTATTTATAGGTATATTCATTCAAAGCCCGCTAACACGTTAATAGTAGTAAGCAGGAAACGCAAATGCTTTTTCTTTGCGGGTAAGCGCTTAAACGATGCAAAAACACAATTTCAATTCGGGTCCATCCATTCTTCCGGCTGAAGTATTGCAACAGGCAGCCGCGGCGATCACCGATTTCAACAATACCGGTCTATCCATACTGGAGATCGGGCATCGTACCAATTGGTTCGTGGATGTGCTGGATGAAGCGCGCGACATGGTAAAACGGTTGATGGGATTGAATGACGATTACGAAGTGCTCTTCCTCCACGGTGGCGCCACCACCCAGTTCATGCAGGTGCCTATGAATATCCTGGACGATGGCGAGTCGGCTGCCTACTGCGATAACGGCATCTGGGGTGCAAAGGCCATCAGGGAAGCCGGCGTCTTCGGCAAAGCA
>JAJTCI010000257.1 GCA_021323155.1 Chitinophagaceae bacterium
CAATAAAGGAGGGAAAGTCTTAGGTGTTTGTAACGGGTTCCAGATTTTGTGCGAGAGCCATTTGTTGCCCGGGGTATTACTGCAGAATGCGAACCAGCAGTTCATTTGCAGGAATGTCAACATCACGGCGGGAAAGGGAGAGGCGCTGAAGGTGCCGATCGCGCATGGTGAAGGGCGGTATTTCGCGGAGGATGCGGTGCTGGATGAACTGGAAAAGCAAAACCAGGTGATCTTCCGGTATTGTAACGAGTCCGGCGTAACCGACAATTTTTGCAATCCCAACGGTGCATGCAGGAATATTGCCGGCATCAGGAACAGGGAAGGCAATGTTTTCGGGATGATGCCGCACCCGGAAAGAGCAACATCGCGGGCGCTCGGCAACCTGGACGGAAGGAAAGTATTTTCCATCCTGGGGTTGAACTGATGTAAGGAAGAAAAATTTTATTCGTTGAAGCATAAAACACTACTAATGCAAAAAATTATTACACTTTTTCTTTTCCTGGTTGCAGGCTCGATGGCGATTGCCCAGGTAAAAGACCCGGTGAGCTGGAAATACGAGGCGAAAAAGAAATCGGATAATAAATACGAGATCGTGATCACTGCCACGTTACCCAAACCCTGGCATATTTATTCGATGAAGTCTCCCGAAGGAGCTGGTATGCCTACCAAGATCACTTTCAAGAAAAACCCGTTGATCAAATTGTCCGGCGCCATCAAGGAAAATGGCAAACTGCAGTCGGAGTACGATAAGAACTTTGACCTGACCGTAAAATACTATTCCGACAAGGTGGAGTTCATCCAGCTTGTGGAGTTGAAGGGCAAGGCTAAAACAAATATTGCAGGTTCTATTCAATACATGGTCTGCGATGACGAGCGCTGCCTTCCTCCTGCGACAAAGACCTTCGATATCAAACTCCCTTAAACAAGGTAATGACCCGGAAAGCGTTCACCTTACTAACTTTTCTTGTTTCTTTTTGCACCGCTTCTTTTGCCCAGGAACTAAAGCCTGTGGAGTGGAGCTTTTCTTCCCGGCAGGCAGACAGCGTCACCTACGAGATCATCGCTTCCGCGAAAATCGCAAAGGGATGGTTCATGTATGGTGTCAATCCCGGTGTTGAAGGACTGGACCAGGCTGGGTTCAATTTCGATTACGAAGGGGTGGTTAAACAAGGTAATGCCGCGTATAGTGGCAACGATTCTGTGATCAATGACCAGATATTCGGCGCGAAAGCGCAGGTGTTCGGTGGTAGTATACAAATAAAGCAATTGATCCGCTTTTCTGGGCCTGTACCTCCATCGCTCACAGGCAGCGTTGAATGTTATATTGTAAAAGGCGAGGAATTCCTGACGGAGAGCACCAATTTCGATCTGCAACTGGGCAGCGCCATTCAATCCGGTAACCGCGTATTGTTGTCTTCAATAGACCTTACAAAACCATTGGCGCCCTGCGGTGATGCCAGTATCCAGCAAAAAAGCCTGTGGGGAATATTCCTGCTTGGTTTTATTGGCGGGCTGATCGCACTCTTGACACCCTGCGTCTTCCCGATGATACCCGTTACTGTTTCGTTCTTTACAAAGCGGGCACCGTCAAAGGCAAAGGGAAAAAAGAATGCGATCCTGTATGGCTTCTTCATTTTCCTCATTTACCTCGCCGCAAGCCTGCCCTTTCATTTGTTCGGTGTTCAGCCGGAAGCGTTGAATAACATCTCAACCAATGCCCCCCTTAATATCGTGTTCTTCGCGGTGTTCATTCTCTTCGCCATTTCGTTCTTCGGATATTTTGAATTGACGCTCCCGGGCAACCTCGCTACGAAGACTGATTCGAAAGCGGGGCTCACCAGTACAGGCGGTATTTTCTTTATGGCGCTCACCCTGGTGATCGTTTCATTTTCCTGCACCGGTGTGATACTTGGTTCCTTGTTGGTGGGCGCGCTTACGCAAGGACCCTGGCCTATTACGGTGGGCTTTGCGGGATTCGGTGCGGCGCTCGCATTGCCATTCGCACTGTTTGCATTCTTTCCAACCTGGTTGTCTTCCCTGCCTAAATCCGGTAGTTGGCTCGATACGGTCAAGAAAACACTTGCTTTTGTAGAGGTGGCGGTCGCGTTGAAGTTTTTGTCCAATGCGGATCTCGTTATGCACTGGGGCCTCCTGAAGCGCGAAGTATTTATCGCCACCTGGATCATTGTGGCGCTGGGCTTGTCCGCTTACCTGTTTGGCTGGCTCCGGTTGCCCCATGACGACCGTTCCCAAAGGCCCGGGGCTATCCGGAAACTGCTCGCCGCACTGACCCTGCTTTTTGCATTGTATATGGTGCCGGGGTTAACGCAAACGAAATACGCCAACCTGCGGTTGCTGAGTGGCATACTCCCGCCATTATCATATAGCATCTATGGTAAGGATAACGTGCATGGCAAGGGGGTGGAACCGAACGTGGTCAATGATTACGAAAAGGCTTTGCAGTTGTCGAAAGCGCAGCAAAAGCCGTTGTTGATCGATTTTACCGGCTGGGCCTGCCAGAACTGCCGGAGGATGGAAGAAGGCGTTTGGACACAGCCGGAAGTGAAGGATTTTATCACGAACAACTTCATACTTGTCTCCTTATATGTTGATGACCGTGACAAGTTACCGGTTGCGGAACGCATCACTTATACTACTAAAGACGGCCAGAAAAAGAATTTTAAAACGATCGGTGATAAGTGGGCAACCTTCCAGGCGGAAAATTTCAACCAGGTAACACAACCGCTATACGTGGTGCTGGATTATAAAGAAAGATTGGCGACCCACCCGGTCGGCTATACCCCAGACTGGCGCGAATACCTCGCCTGGCTTCAATGCAGTAAGGACGCTTTTGACGCGAATAAGTAAGGTTGGATGATGCGGGGAAATTTTATTGTTTTTGGAAACGAAGCACCACCGGTGCCTCATCCCCATGGTTAATCTTTAAAACATACGACCCTTTTGACAACGGGTCGATTCGAACGGGCGTTACACTGATTCCTCCCGGTAGCGATATTACCTTTCTTATAATAACTCTTCCGTCAGGACTGATCACCTCTAATTCAATTGATCTTGGAGTTATGGATTCGATACGCAACTGTAATATATCTTTTGCAGGGTTTGGATAAAGGGTTACATCCATGCTTCCTGCATTATTGACACGCTGAACAGGGCTGTATTCAGTTTTTCCATCCACGTCCACCATCTTTAACCGGTAATAATTCAAGGCCGGGGCGAACTTGTCATCGGCAAAGGAAAATTCATTCGGGCCACCGGGGATGGTTGCTATGCGCGTAAAGTCGCGTCCATTGCCGCTTCTCTCTACGTTGTAGTGGCTGAAGTTTGTTTGTTTTTCCACTAGCCACTGCAAAAGATTATCGCTCGAACGTTTTGTTGCTGTGAAAGAAACCAGTTTCACCGGGAAAACCTGTGTGATGATTGCCGTAGTCTCTGTGTTGGTGACAACAGGGAGGTTATAATCGAAATAGATCGAAGCGCGGTTCTGGATTACATCGCCGGCGACAACCGAAGAACGCGCAGCAATTTTAAAAGCCAGGTAACCATGGCTGAGTGGCTCGTTGTGGTTGCTATCTACCAAATGGATGTTATCGAAATGCCAGGTGCAGATACCATTGTTTATCGTTAATTTGTAATCGTGGCTGGCGCTCACCATCTCGAGTGAGTTCCAGTCGAGCTTTGCGCTCAGCGTGTCTTTGACAAAAATGTTGAAAGC
>JAJTCI010000258.1 GCA_021323155.1 Chitinophagaceae bacterium
GAGCTTTGTTTGCGCCCATCCTTGCAGCCATCGGTGCTATCGTCGCGCTGGTAGGTGAATGCACCATCACGGTGGAGCGGGAGAATAAGCAGGACCAGCAACCATAAAAGGACTGTGGAATTAAGAATTATGAGTTAAGAATTAATAATTCTTAATTCTTAACTCTTATTTCTTCAGCTCAATTTCCCACAAGGTAGACGTCCCGTTATCATTATCGCTGATCGCTATCAATTTGATCGGGCCGCCAGGTTGCTTTCCAACGGCATCCAGCGACTCGATCTTTTCTTTCAACACTACGCCCCGCGCGTTTTTCAACACGGAAGACCGTATCACTTTTTTCTCCTTCAATGAGTAGACCCCGATGATACTACCCAGGATGGGCCCGTCCTCCGTCCAGTCGGGCGTGTCTTCCACGGAAGCGGAGAAGACGATGAATTCGTTGTTTAGTGTGCTGGCGCCTGACAGCCTTGCTTCGTGCGAACCGATGTGGGGAAGAGATATCTTGGTGAATTCTATAACAGGAAAGCCAAGGCCGTCATTCAACACGTACGACATGAAATCACTCGTCGGCATTCGTATGATCATATTGTTGCCGCGGTTGAACAGTACAAGGCTGGTATCCACCACGGTCGCGCCCTCGATATTCCATTGCTTTGCCGGCGTGCCTGTTTGCTCCTGCAACTTTTTATAGAACCGCTCAATCGAAATGATCTTGTTGTCCCCCGGGTCAGACAGGTTCATCAGTAATAAACTATCCCGCGCGGGGTTATCACTGCCCGATCCGAAGGCCAGCATGTAATCGATTCCTTTCCATGAAACAAATGTTGCCGCCTCGAAATCGTGCTTTGTATTCTTAGGTTCCCGGTAAATGCGGTGGTTCAATTTCGCGATGGGGATCTTGCTGTGCCGCGTATCCTTTACGTTCACCAGGTATACCCCGGTGGCATCGTCGCCCACTATATGAGCGGTATCTCCACGAAGTACCAGCCCGGAGCCGGAAGGGACGCTGTCAAGTACCGTTTCCCTGGTGATCTTCATATCACCGGGTGTGATACCTGCACACCCGGCCAGCGATATCATCCTGGTAAAAAGGATCACAGCCACCAGGTGAGTGATATACTTACCCGGGCTTACGGACGACAACAACGACTTCATTTGTATAGCAAACTACTGTTTAATCGTGACCTGTATGATATTGCCCGGTCCCTTTACACCCTCGTTCGAAACAAACAGCTCACCCCCGGGGCCAAAGGTGATGCCTTCCGGTTGTTCAAACGCATTACCCAGCGCATACACCTGTTTGATGTTTCCCTGCGCATCCATCACCAACAGTCTGGATGAAGGCCCGTCAACAATGTATAGATCGTTAGACGACGGGTGCTTCGCGATAGCGGAGGGCTGGAAACCTTTTTTCTTTTTACCCGTTGCCGGTCCGGGTATACTGTTCATGTCGATCTTATATACCGGGTTGCTGTTGAAAGATTTTGCACCAAGGTCAAAAGCATACACACCCTTGTAAGCCTTCGTGGTGGGTTCGTCATCTTTAATGGCGAGCAGCAAACGGTTGCCCGCCTTGTCATACACCAGCCCCTCTACATTGTGTTCCGCGGTCAGGCTGGTTTTATATTGTGTAGTCACCGGCTTACTGTTCCAGTTCGAGATCCCGATCAGCGTACCGTCACTCTTTACAACATAGGCGTCGTCGCCCACCAGGGTGAGACCCTCATAGTCCCCCGCACCGCCAAACGGCACTTCCTTCTCGATCTTGTTATCAGCGGTGTTGTAGATGAACAGGATGCCACTTTCATCCTGCACACAGGCAAAGCGATCCGGTCCTAAATAACTAAGTCCCGAGATCTCCTTCAGCTTGTCGGGCAACGCCCACTGCTGCGCAACACCGATCTCCGCTGACGCCGCACCTTTTTCGTCTTTCTTTTTTTCTTTTTTATCTTTTGATGACTCGTTGCCCGTTACCCCGGCAAGGTGATCCTTGTATATATACCCAACCCCGACCAGGGCGATCACCAGTATGACAATTATATATTTCATATGTTTTGTTTTATATTATTTCCAATAGCTGATCCCATCCGCGGGCTTGCCATCAGCGGTATATACCAATGTAAGGTCTTCCGCCGCGCCTTTGCCATCCAGTTCTACCTGGTAATAAGTAACGCCGCCTTTCTCTAATTTATCCGCTTCGTCAACCACGTAGTCTTTGTATGCTGTGGAGATAGCGGTGGTTACCGCCGCAGGCAGTTCGGCAGGTTTCAACTCCTGCTTCTGCATCAGCAGGTTGCCCGCGCTGTCCACCAACACTTTTGTTTCCACCTGGCCGATGTAAAACTCGGCTTCATATCCACCCGTAGCTTTCTCCCACTCGATCTTCTCCGTGGAAGCGTATTTCGTTTTAACGGCGCTAACTACTGCCGGGGGCAGTTTTGATTCATTCAGGTGGTCGCCGCACCCGGCGAATGCCATACCCGCGATCGCTACTATCATCCATGTATTTTTCATAACTGCTGGTTTATGTTTCATGGTATAAAGCTCCTGATCAATTTGGGAAACATCTTGGAATGACGGTTACCGGAATCGGATGGTGATAATATGTTTTTCCTGGTAAGAGTAAGCGGCCGAAAAACCGTAGAGGTCGGTGATCGCCTTCACCACTGATAACCCAAGGCCGGTTGAATGAGATGAGTGTGATTGTTTTGCGAACCGGGAGAAAAGCGTTCCGTGGTCTAAAGGCGCCATGCCCGGGTTGGCGATGCACAGTTCACTGTTCGTGATGTCAAGCTGGATATGCCCACCGGCGGCCGTATGAACGATCGCGTTTTT
Organism: Chitinophagaceae bacterium; assembly: GCA_021323155.1. Classification (GTDB taxonomy): domain Bacteria; phylum Bacteroidota; class Bacteroidia; order Chitinophagales; family Chitinophagaceae; genus JAEZDC01. Next base: position 2,836 of record JAJTCI010000258.1, read on the forward strand.
TAACAGGTTGGTAATAAGAATTGCGGCAAGATCATAGTTCATGCGCACGACGCAATCCGACACATTCATCTCAAACCGGAGTTGCTTATATTCTACCTGGTCGTCGAAATCTTCCCTGATCTGTTGGGCTACTTCGCGGATATTGACGTCGCTTTCATCCGTATACTGCCTGTTTTCAATTTTGGAGAGCAACAGCAGCGAGCGGTTGAGTCGCGTTAGCCGGTCCAGGTTGTCCAGCGCCGCGGACAGCAGCTTTAATTGTTCAGCCCGGAGTTCCTTGCTCTCCGCCAGGTGTTCCAGCTTGTTAATGGCTACTGCCAGTGGTGTCTGCAGTTCGTGCGCTGCGTTCTCTATAAAATGTTTCTGGCTGGCATACACTTCCAGGTTGTTTTGCTGCATCTCGTGCACCGCTTCGGTCAACAAGCGGAACTCGTCGATCTTCGCTTTTTGCGTAGTGATGGGCGTGCGCTTATCCACGCGGAAATGTTTCAGCTGCGCCAACAGCCTGTAAAACGGCTTCCATACTTTTTTCAACAGGTATTTATTCAGGAAGGCCACGGGCAATACAATACCGAGGTATAAACCCACCAGTGCATACAGCAGCGCGTTTACCAGGTCATCCTCCTCCACCATCGAGGTGGCCACCTGGAGTTCGTAGTGTTTTTGGTTGGTGACGAACATGGTCTTCAGCAGGCGGACCGGTTCGTATTCGTCTTCGTTCTCCATGTACATCAGCGTGTCGCTGTAAGAATCCTTTAAGATGGCGGCGCGTTCACCGCTTACGGGCACGATCATGTACCCGCCCTCCCCGAATTCCGGTTTGTCCAGCAGGGTGGAATCGGCTACCGCTGGTTGTCCAGCCCATCGTCGATGCTGTCATAGATCTCGTCGAGCATGCTGTAGTAAAATACCGCCGCCCATAACGAGATCACGAGGAAGAGGATCGCAGCGAAATAAGAAGTGGTATAGTTAAGCAGCTTCATAACTCCGTTAGTTTATAACCGATCCCATACACCGCTTTTAATTCAACCAACGCGTTATTGTCCCTGAGTTTTTTTCTCAGGTTTTTGATCTGGGAATAGATAAAGTCGAAACTGTTCGCCTCGTCTATCTTATCACCCCATACATGTTCGGCCAGCGCGGCCTTATTCACCAGCCGGTCTTTATTGATGAGGAGGTAAACGATGATCTCGTATTCTTTCCGGTTCAGCGGCAGGTCGATCCCGTTCACGGAAACGGACCGTTGCGTGGTATCGGCAACGATATTCTGCACCGTGATCACGTTGCTGCCGTTGAGCGATTTGCGGCGCAACAATGACTTCACCCTTGCGTGCAGTTCGGCGAAATGGAAGGGCTTTGATAGGTAATCGTCCGCGCCCAGGTCAAGGCCAGCCACTTTATCCTGTATGGAGTCTTTCGCCGAAACGATCAGCACGGCGTCTTTCCTGCCTTCGTTTTTAAGTTCCTCCAGCAGTTCAAAACCGGTTCCGCCCGGCAGGCCGATATCCAGTAAAATGCAGTCGTAATGATAGATGCCCAGTTTCTGTCGCGCGCTATCGTAGTCGCAGGCCGTCTCTACCACGTAATGTTCCTGCTGCAGGGAGCGCAGCATGTTTTCCCGCATTCCCGGCTCGTCTTCAATGATCAGCAGCTTCATGGGCGGTTAACCAGCAAATAGGATGCTGAAAAGATTATATCCGGTGGACCTGTTTTGGCTTCGGGCTGGTCGTATGGCACCCTGCCGGGAGTATAGTGGGAGTTGGGTGGGAGTCAGGTGGGAGTCGGGTGGGAGTCACTCTCAAATTGGGAAGCGCCAAAATCTACGCGATCACCGGCCGCACGGGTCGATTGCGACAAGTAATTGCCCGGTGTAGTTTCACCATGCTCAAAAGATCCCCGTCAACTTGTAGCCCTATTCAACAACTTATCTGCCCATTTGACGATTTAGTCATACTTATCGACGGGATCGGTATACTTGGCAGAGATCCATACCCCCATCTTTGTCCTGGTTTTTCATAGGATATTGGATTAAACGGGGGCAGGATTTCCATCCAAGCCCACTTTTTTATTGTGGGGTGGCGGCAGGCATGAACAATTTGCTGTTAAAAAAAGACAAAACAGTTCCCTACTGGCCATATGGAATGGAACTTTAAGCTGCATCATTTTAAAAACC
>JAJTCI010000259.1 GCA_021323155.1 Chitinophagaceae bacterium
GGGAATGGCTTCCTGGTAGATGATCAGGCGGTCTATGTATTCGGTGGGATGCAAACGATGTTACCTTATCAATACTATTCGGACAGGTTCATTAACTTCTATTGGAAGCATGATTTCGACTTCAAGTTCTTTAATGCGAAGCTTACGAAAGGCCTGAGTAGTACGCCCTCCTTGGGCTTCGGCTACAATGTGCTTTGGGGAACCTTGAAGGAACCCGCATCGCATAGTAAACTAAGCTTCCAGGTGCCTGAGCCGGCATACCATGAAGCCGGGGTAATGCTCAACCGCCTCCTCAAAATGAAGTTCATGGGCATGTATTACCTTACCCTGAACGCCGGGTATTATTACCACATCCATGGAAAATTTGATCACCGCCAAAACGGGCGATTTGTGTTTGGACTGGGCGCTGACCTGTAAGTGAGGAATAATGTCGCCATTTTGTCACCCACCCGGCCTATATTGTATCACTGTTGCTTATGGAGCGGTTTTTGGGATATAAGCATCATTCCACCAGAAGAAATAACAACGACATCATGACATCATTTACACGCGCTGACCTGGTTTACAACGATTACGATTGGACAACTCCTGAAGATGCATCGAAGCTGAAAAGCGGCCCCGACAGGAATTTGTTCACTTCAACAGAAGGTGAAGAGGTGCTGTATATGGTCAATTGCCTGATGGAAGATCTCAGCCTTACTTCAAAAGAAGATGGCCAGGCGATCGAAAAGCTCATCCACGACAAACTCCCACTTGGCAAACAAAGCCAGGTAACAGCCAAACGCTGGCTCCAGGAAAAGTTTGAGTCTATTGCCGAAAGTGCCCGCAACGCGGTCTGATCTCTCTGAACATTTATCACTATGAGTAATTTTTGCACCCCGGTGTGCAAGCTTCGCATCATGCGCACCCCCCGGCAAATTATTTTTTTGCAGGGGTCTTTTCTTTTGAATTTCTGGCACGGGTTTTTTTACTATATCTCAGATAGGCTTTGATAAGTTGACGAATAAAATGAATCTTATGCTTACGGCTTTGTTCTTATTGGCGGTTTCTTTTGGACTTGTTCAGGAACTGAAGGTGCCTGCAAAATGGAGAGTGGTCCCGTTTAATTACCGGGGCAGAAAACAAGCTTCAAAAAGATCTGCACTTGTTACAGTGCCGGGCAAGACTAAATCGTAATAGCATTTTTTGCTACGCGGATAAAGGTGGTTGAGCAATCGATCACCTTTTTCTTTTTCCGTTTGCTTCATGGCACAAATCTCGCAGCAGCTTGAAAAAGCTTTTTTATGGATAGAAAAACAGATGATCGCTTGGAAAGCGCAAATGAACCGCGGGACCATGAAACCCAGCCGGCACCCACTACCTCCACTACCGCCGATAACCCGAGTGTATATAAGCAGCCTTCGATTGAAGAGGCCACCACTACCGGCATGGTTGACAAGATCGACGAGGGTTCCGAAGAGGACAGGAAGCATACACCCTGATATGGCGCAGTTATTGAGGCATATCGCTGAATATGAACGCAAAACGGGGAATAACGCCGGTGTTCAATTAATCATTCAAAAAAAACAACGATGAAAGCAGTAACCAATCATGTGAAAGCAATTTTTGCTGTGCTCGTTTGTACGTTCCTCCAGGCGGTAGCTATCGCGCAGGAAAGTACAGGTGGCACCAGCACTACCAAAGTTGAAATCACCGCCGACACCGGCAACTGGTTCAGCGATAACTGGCTTTGGCTGGTTGGCGTTTTGGTATTTATCATTCTGCTCTTCGCGCTTTTAGGTAGCGGCAGAAGCAGCCGGAGAACCACGGTGGTCCGTGAAGATTCCGGTCCGGGCCGTGTAACCAAAACCACCACTGTAGACGACGATCTTTAAAGATATACAGTTTAAAAAGAAGCCCCGCAATCGCGGGGCTTTTGTGTTATTTCTGTTTTCTTAGTCGTTCTACCATCTTATCCGGTGCCGAGATCAGGTCACTTTCTTCATAATTACTACCGGTACCGATGATGTCTACCGGCTCCCCTGGCTTCAGCTTCGAACGATTCTCTCTTTTAACGCGGGCAATCTCCTTGCGTGCGGAATTGCCGTGGTCGTTATGGCTGGTATCTGTAACGTGCTTTTCTGTAAACATAATCTTCGTTTCCATAGGAGTAACAAGCATTGCACCACGGGGTATTCCCTAAGCTAAAGCTTTCTTAAAAGCCCCGGGCGAAACCACACAAGGCCCTGCAGCAGCTGTAGTTCTTTAATGGGCTGACTCCGATGCGACTTCGAAGAGAGTTCGAACAGAGTCCGAACAGGGTATGCAATTGAATAATGGGCCGGAATGAAGATGCTCGGCCTGGTTCGCAAATCCGGGTCAGCCAGGGCAAAACGAGAGACTATGCTGTGCGAAGAACTGTTGATTCCCCTTTATGATTATGCAATTGTCCACGTGGCTCTCTGGCTTTAATCCGCGTCTCTCCTCCCCACAAACATGTTTTTATTCTGCCACATAAGCCGGGCCTTTTGTAATTTTCAATAATGTCTAAACAAAGCGCGGGGATCCTCGCCTACCGGTTTAAATCCCAACAATTACAAGTGCTGCTGGTACATCCGGGTGGACCTTTTTTCACCGGGAAGGATACTGGGGTGTGGAGTATTCCCAAAGGAGAGTTTGATCCCACAGAAGACGCATTAGAGGTGGCAAAACGGGAGTTCTTCGAAGAAACCGGGAATAAGATCACCGCGGAGTACTTCATCGCGCTTGAAGCGGTCAGGATCAAAAGCGGTAAGGTCATCCATGCCTGGGCGGTGGAAGCCGACTTCGAAAAGAGCTTTATCAGTTCCAATCTATTTGAAATGGAATGGCCCCCGAAAAGCGGGAAATCTAGGTCCTTTCCCGAAACGGACAAAGCGGAATGGTTCACCCCCCGCGATGCCCGCGAAAAGATACATCCCGGCCAGTCACCCCTGCTCGACCAGCTGGAAGCGCTGTTAAAGCGATGAATTGTTCCTGTGAACCAGTAATGCAGCTGTCAACACCAGGGCGCCCAATAATATGAGCGCGGCTACCCGTTTCCTGGGTACCGGCAACGCATCAGGCAGGTAAACCACACCTTCTTCATTGGTGAGCGCGGCGTCATTAATATACCGGCCATGGGATGGTTTGGCCAGGTGCTCAAAATTTTCTGCAAGCTCATGCAGTTCGTCCTGCATCGTAGGCCCGGCCATCGGTTTGCCATGTCCCGTAGCGACCACCGCGGGTTCCAGGTCTGCCAGTTGCTTGACGGAACGGAATGCGGCGTCCCAATCGCTCGTAAAGTATTTTGGCGGGCCATTCAGCGCACGCTTCTGCGTCATCACGCTCAGCACGGACTCCTGGTTGGTGGTCACGAATGCATCTCCCGCGATCAGTATCTTATCTTCTTCCCGGAAAAGGCTTACATGGCCTGGTGCGTGACCCGGCGTATGAATGTATCGCCACTCAGGCAGGAATGGTACCATCCCGTTCTCCGGTAACAGCTGGAGGCGGTAGGTAATATCAATCGGTTTTTTGGGATAAAGAAAAGCAAGACTCGACATCAGGCCACCGCCTACGGTTGAATCCGGCGGTGGGTAGCTGGAGCGCCCCGTTAGAAAGGGACGTTCAAGGAAGTGTGCAAAGACGGGAACATCCCAGTCTTCGG
>JAJTCI010000026.1 GCA_021323155.1 Chitinophagaceae bacterium
CAGTACCCGGGACTGAATAAACCATTATTATCAGGCCCCGCATCGAATATGCATAATGTATAGTTAGAGCTGCCCTGGTTACCTGAGCCATTGTTATCACCGTTTGTCGTAGCGCTTAATGTAACGGTACCGCCCGGGCAAATGGTTACATCACTACCGGCATTCACCGTTGGAAGCGGGTTAACCGTAACCTCCACTGCATCGGTAGTGGTCGCGCACCCACCCGCATCTGTCACGGTAACAAAATAACTCCCTGCCGTACTCACTGTAATACTGCGGGTAGTGGCACCGGTGCTCCATAAATAAGCGACCCCTTCTGTGGCGGTCAATGCGATACTGTCCCCCGCGCAAAACGATAGATCATCCGATGCCGTGATCTCAATTATGGGACGTGTTACCGTAAAACTATAACGAGCTGTGTCGCCCACGCCGTTGGTCGCCGTAAGAATAACGCTGATGATTGCATCTGGCGTGAACGGGGTATTTGGCAATGGACTTTGCGTAATTTGGACGGTACCGCCGGGGGTACAATTATTTATAACGCTGGCTTGTGGAATATAATTGGGAAAAAGTAAAACGCAGTTATTTAAGACCTGGTTACCAGGGCCGGTTATAGACAGGCAACTGTCCTGGCTGTAAGCCAGTGTACAGGTAAAACATAATATCACTGTTATCAATCTTCTCATTACCGGGCTTCAGGGTGCAAATATGGACTTATGCCCCGGCCAGATACATAACCTTTTCGTCAGTCCTTATGATGAAATCGGCGGCTCCTGGTGGATTTTTACAATGAAACACCCATGAATTTGAGTTTCCAGCTAAAAAGCGTCCCGCATACCTTTAATTCAAAAAAACATGAGACGATATTTCACAGCCTTGTTCTTTCTGCCAGCACTGCAGGCGACCGCCCAGGTTTATTCCGTAAAGGAGCCCCTCGTGCATACTTTTTCAATCGTAGCCCGCGATTCCATAACAGGCGAAATGGCGGTGGGGGTCCAGAGCCATTGGTTCAGCGTCGGCACCGCGGTCACCTGGGGCGAGGCGGGCGTCGGGGTGGTCGCCACGCAATCCTTTGTAGATAAAAGTTATGGCCCCAAAGCGCTGTCGCTGATCAAAGAGGGGTTCACCGCCCCGGAAGCACTTGACAAACTGACTGCCCAGGATTCGGGCAAGTCGGTCCGCCAGGTGGCGATCATCGACGTCAAAGGGAATGTAGCCACGCATACCGGTAGTAATTGCATTCAATATGCTTCGCATATCACGGGTAATGATTTTAGTGTGCAGAGCAATATGATGCTGGGCAGTAAAGTGAGCGAAGCGATGGCAGCCGCCTTCCGGGCTTCCTCAGGGAAACCCCTCGCGGAAAGGGTATTACTCGCGCTGGAAGCAGCGCAAAACGCCGGCGGTGATATCCGGGGCATGCAGAGTGCCGCGCTCATCGTGGTGCCGGGAGTCGCCAACGGGCAACCCTGGAATGATAAACTGGTGGACCTGCGGGTGGACGATCACTCAAAACCGCTTGCCGAGTTGCGACGCCTGTACAAAGTGCACCTGGCATATCAGCACATGAATAACGGTGACCTGGCAATGGAAAAGCAGGACATGGAGCTCGCGATGAAAGAATACAATGCGGCGATGAAAATGTTCCCAACCAACCTGGAGATGCAATACTGGACCGCTATCGCGTTAGCCAACACCGGTAAAATGGATAAGGCGCTTCCAATGTTCAAAAAGATCTTCGCTGCAGATAAGAACTGGAAGGAACTCACCAGGCGCCTGCCTGCCGTCAACTTGCTGAAGGTGAACGAGGCGGGTCTTAAAAAGGTACTGGCCCAGTAAAATGCCCGCACCAGGGTACGAAGGGGTTCCCGCGATATGTTTAAAGCGGCATTAATTGACAGTTGGTTAACAAGCGAGCGAGCTTCATTTTAAATAAATTTACAGCCCATAAATGATTGGCATGAGGACAGCTCTACTATTAAGCCTGGTATTCACGGTTGGTATCGCACACGCGCAGAACGGCACTAAATCTACATCTGCAAAACCCGGCGCGGCAAAAACCGCTTCCGCACAAGGTTATGAGATAAAGCTCAAGCTCACCCCTTTGAAGAACCAATGGGTCTACCTGTATAACTGGTACGGCGATAAAAAATACCAGGTCGCAGATTCAGCCAGGCTGAACGAGAAAAGTGAAGGTGTTTTCAAAGGGAATAAGAAACTGCATGGCGGCATCTACCTGGCTGTTACCCAGAATCGCGTACGGATGTTTGAGTTCCTGATGGATGCCCACCAGCACTTCAGCATCGTGGCGGATACTACCGCTCCTGAACAACCCATCATCACCGGGTCAAAAGACAACACCATTTACCAGGAATATTCGAAGTTCCTCCAGCCTGTGGCCATTAAACTGAATAGCCTCCAACAACAATTGCCCGCGGCGCGGACCAAAGAAGATTCATCTGCCATTATCAAAGCCATCGAGGCCGGGAACAAGACCATGCAGGATTACCGGGAGAATATTATGAAGATGCACCCTGACGCGATGATTACCGCTTTTTTTAACGCGATGAAGAAACCAGATGTTCCGGCTGTCCCAACACGGGCGGACGGTACACAGGATTCCGCTTACCCCTATCGCTATGTCCAGCAGCATTACTGGGACGATGTGGAATTTGCCGACCGGCTCGTGCGTACACCGTTCTTTGAGCCGAAGCTGGACGAATATTTCAAATACTATGTTTCGCCCGACCCGGATAGTATCATACGCGAGGTAAAAACCATGTTGCTTTCTTCCAGGGCGGAAAAGGAAATGTATCGCTACCTGCTGGCCAAATTCACCAACAAATACATGAGTTCGGATATCATGGGCCAGGATAAGGTGTTTGTTTACCTGTTCGAGAATCATTACCTGAAAGGCGACACCACGATATTGAGTGAGAAAGACAAGGAGACCGTTTTTAAAAGAGGATGGAGCCTGATCGCGAATATATTGGGCAAAGAAGCCGCGCCAATGGTGATGAATGATACCATCGGTAAACAAGTGGGTTTATATGACCTGAAGGCCGCCTACACACTGGTGGTTTTCTGGGATCCGAATTGCGGTCATTGCAAAACCGAGATACCGCGCGTTGACTCCATCTACAGGGCAAAATGGAAAGCCCTTGGCCTGAAGATCTTCGCAGTGAACGTGGAAGACGGCGCATTGCCCGCCTGGAAAGAATTCATCAATAAACACGATCTGAAGAACGGGTGGACCCACGTATACGAACCCAAGGCAGTGAAGCATGCACAGGAAGCCGCGGGCGTGGCTAACTTCCGGCAGTTGTACGACGTTTACAAAACGCCTACTCTATATTTGCTGGATGGGCAGAAACGGATCATCGCCAAACACCTCGACGTCTTTGGCTTCGACCAGGTGCTCAACGCCAGACTGAAGCAGCAAACAAAATAAATTTTCGCTCCCCGATGAAGAGACTTTTTATACTGCTTGCCATTTTTCTTACGGCAGGTATGAACACGCAGGCCCAGACGCTATTCACGTTTGGGAAGAAAGTAGCTACCAAAGAAGAGTTCGTTCGTGCATTCAATAAAAACCCCGGGCTGGAGCCCGACAGGAAAAAGGCGCTGAAAGAATACCTCGACCTCTATATTAACTTTAAGTTGAAGGTGCAGGCGGCATATGATGCTAAACTCCAGGAGGATCCCAATTACCTCTACGAAACGGAGAACTTCCGCAAACAACTGGCGCAGAATTTCATCAACGAAGAAGCGAATATCAAAGCGCTCGTACGCGAGGCATTCGAACGGAGCCAGAAAGACATTCACCTTCGCCAGGTCTTTATCGAATTGCCTGCGTCGAATGACACAACGCAGATCAGCAGGAAGATAAACGATGCTTACAGCCAGCTACGCAACGGGAAATCGTTTGATAAAGTTGCTGCTGAATATTCTTCAGATCCTGGCTACATCGAGCTGGGTCATGTTACGGTCTTCACGTTGCCCTACGTTTTTGAGAATATCATTTATAAACTAAAACCCAACACCTATTCAGCACCCGTGCGGTCCGCTTCAGGTTACCACATATTTTACAACGCCGGCGAGAGGCCCGCTGTAGGCAGGCGAAAAGCTGCACAGATACTATTCGCGATCCCGCCAGGTGCCGCCGCATCGGAAAAAGCGATGATAAAAAACAAGGCGGATTCTGTATACCGTGTGCTCCTTGCCGACCCACGCAAGTTCGATGAGATGGTGCATGCCTATTCGAATGATGCGGTCTCCGCACGCGATCACGGGTTGATGCAGGAGTTCGGCGTGTCGCAGTACACCCCGGCTTTCGACGCAGCTGTTTTTGCTTTGAGAAAACCCGGTGAACTCACGCATCCTGTGGAGACAGAATTCGGGTACCACATCATCCAGTTGCGCGAGATCATTCCTGTAGGCCGTTCAGCAGATGACCCAGTGGTTGCCGCGGGTTTCAAAACAAACATCGAAAAGGATAACCGTCTTGTTGAAGCAAAGAAGTCTTTGGTGAGCAAATGGATGAAACTTGCGAAGTATAAACCAGCGGTGTTTGATGAGAAAGAACTCTGGGCGTATACCGATTCAGCCTACCAGGGGGGAAAGACAAACGGCTTCCGGAAGATCACCGATGCTACGGTGCTCTTCACTTTTGAGAAACAAAAAGTGACTGCCAGCGATTTTGCAAAATACTTCCGCTCGGTCAGGCATGTGCCGATGTATGCTGCCATGTCACACAGTGAACTGTTTAAAGAGTATACGAAAGCCGCCGCCACCGATTATTACCAGAGTCATTTGGAGGAATTCAATGCTGACTTCCGCAATCAAATGAATGAATTCAACGAGGCCAACCTTCTTTTCGCCATCATGGACCGGGAGGTCTGGTCGAAAGCGGCGATCGATGATGCCGGCCTGCGCGAACACTACGAGCAAAACAAAGCGAAATACCGCTGGGATCCCAGTGCCGATGCCATCATCTTCACGGTGCCGGATGAAGGCACACTGGTTGAACTGCAGCAGCGCCTTTCCGGTAACATGCAGAGCTGGAGAGCGATCGCCGGGGGATACGAAAACCGGGTACTGGCTGATAGCAATCGGTACGAGCTTTCACAGATACCGGTGGTTGACCGTACCGCCTTTACAGCAGATCTCACCACCGCCCCGGTAAAAAATAATGATGGCAGCTACACCTTCTCATACATCATTCGCGTGTACCCCGGGACCGCGCAGCGCAGCTTCACGGAAGCACGTGGCCTGGTCACCAACGATTACCAGGCGGTACTCGAACAACGCTGGATCGCCGATCTGAAGAAGAAATACCCGGTGAAGGTGAACCAGTCCGTCTTCAACACTATTAAGTAATTCCTTAACGATTTCTTCGCAAAAAAGATTTTGGCGGATTCACCGACATGAAGTTACTTTGAAATTCAAAGTGCTTTTATGGATAGCCAGACCCAATCGCTCAATACGCTTAAGGATATCAAACAAATGATGGAGCGCAGCAGCCGTTTTATCAGCCTGAGCGGGCTGAGCGGTGTTGCGGCAGGCGTTTGTGCACTGATCGGGGCCTGGTTTGCCTATGACGTTATCTATGGAAGCCGCGTTTCTTTTTCTACCGGGCATGCACGCTACCGGGGCGACAAGCTAAATGACGTAACGCCTACCGATGCGGTGTCACTCACCGAATTCATGGGAAGTAAATTGTTTTTCATTGCAGTGGCCACTTTCATCGCGGCGCTGGTCCTCGCTTTTCTTTTTACTTATCTCCGCAGCAGGAAGAATAATACGCCACTCTGGGGTGTCACCGCCCGGCGATTGATGATCAACGTGGCCCTGCCCATGATGGTGGGCGGTATTTTTCTCTGGAAGATGATCCAGGCCGGTATTTTTGGCCTGATCGCGCCGGGTTGCCTGATCTTTTATGGACTTGCACTGGTGAACGCCAGTAAGTATACGTTGCAGGAAATACGATTCCTGGGGTATGGACAAATACTTTTAGGCCTGGTCAATCTCTGGTTCATTGGTTATGGTATTCATTTCTGGGCGCTGGGTTTTGGGGTGCTGCATATCATTTACGGCATTGTAATGTGGTGGAAATATGAAAAAGCATAGGAGTGTGACGAATGAAGAATATAATCGAACATCTCAATAAACTCTTTGACAGCCGGCTACGGCTGGGGATCATGAGCGCGCTGATGGTGAATGAAGAAGTCAATTTTAACGAACTAAAAGAACTCATGCAGGCTACAGACGGCAACCTGGCGAGTCACATCAAAGCGCTCGAAGAAGTTGGATTTATCAAAGTGCAGAAAGGTTTTGTAGGCCGCAAGACCAATACCACGTATTCAGTAACAAAGTCCGGAGAAAAGGCATTCAAGGCGCACCTCGATGCGCTGGAGAAAATGATACGATCGACAAAATAATTTTTTTTGTGTATTCACTTTGAAAAACAAAGCACTTTTAAATGAGTAAATTACTCAGGGATATCGGGCTCGCGCTGCGTTTGTGGTTGCTCACTTCACTCGTGTTAAGTATTGGCATCATTGTATTCATTCTCGCTGGTAACGCACCCGCGCTCCTCGCCATCATTGTCGTTCCGGGGTGTATGATCGCCGCGATTCCGGCATTGCTCCTCCTGGTGGTCTCCATGCGGTTGATCGCGTGGTCGGGGGGCGGCGTACAATCCAGGATCCACAAACTCATATTTTTGTGCGCGGGCATATGCCTGGTCTATGGTTGTTTCGCAGGCCTGGTGTTGCCCAACCTCGTACCGGGTATTAGCCCCGCCTATGGCATCCTCATTTGCGCCGCGGTTCTTTTCGCCTGCGTGATCGCCGCCATCGCGCTGAGTTTTCGACAACTCAACAATTACTTCAGCGAACACGGCGAGCCAACAACTCACATCAATTCAAACACCACATATATGGAAACAACCAATACCGATGCACCGGTGAACGAACGTTCAAACAAAGTACTCATCAAAGGCATCATTACGGGTGTCCTCATCATGGTCATGCTCATCCCTACGCTCTTTGTCAACAACCTGGTAAAAGAACGCGAACAACGGCAAAAAGAAATAGTACAGGAAGTGAGCAGCAAATGGGCCGGGGCCCAACGCGTATCCGGTCCATACCTCTACGTACCCTACGCCGAACATACCGTCGGCAGCGATGGAAAACTTCGTACCAGCACCCGGCAGATCGTTTTGCTACCGGAGAACCTGTCCGTTAACGGCCGGATCATACCGGAGGAAGCGCATCGCTCCATTTATCATGTATTGCTTTACCGTGCCAACCTGCAGGCCACCGGCTCGTTCAATATCACATTGCCCGGTGACATTCTCCCGGAGAACGTCGATTTTTCCAAAGCCAGGATATGCGTCGGGCTGAGTGATTACAAAGGCATCGAAGAAAAGCTGACCATCGTGTTCAATAATACGAAGTATAACCTCGCTGCCGGACTTCCTACTACGGAGATCGATGCTGCAGGTGTATCCGCGCCCGTGGCACTGACCGCGGCAGACCTTGGAAAGCCGCTTGCTTTTAACGCGGCCCTGAACCTAAGGGGAAGCAGCCAGCTGCGCTTTCTCCCGCTTAGTGCCAACAGCCAGTACCATATCAATTCACTTTGGCCGGACCCTTCATTCGATGGGAACAGCCTGCCCGCCCATCGAAGTGTGAACGATTCTGGATTCACGGCCCGCTGGAACTTCAACGAGGCCAACCTGCCATTCGGTACAGTGATCCGGGAGGGCGGGTTTAAATCTGACGTGAGCAGTTTCGGCGTGAACATGTTGCAGCCGGCCGACCAATATGCAAAAACACTGCGCAGCGTTAAGTACGCGATCCTTTTCATCGGGCTAACCTTCGCGCTGTTCTTTATCGTTGAACTGATGCAGCAACGCCCTGTGCACCCGGTGCAGTATGTACTGGTTGGACTCGCCCTGGTCATCTTCTACACCCTGCTTTTATCCATCAGTGAATTCATTGCGTTTGATCTTGCTTACGCCATCGCTGCAACAGCCACCGTGTTGCTGATCGCACTGTATGCCAAAGGGCATTTCCAGCGCTGGGGCGTAGCCGCGTTATTCGCTGGCGTACTCGGGGGCCTGTATGGATTCATATTTATCCTGATCCGTCTCGAAGACACTGCTTTGCTCGTGGGCAGCATTGGTTTGTTCCTCGTGCTTGCACTGGTGATGTACGCAAGCCGTAAGATCAACTGGTACGGCTACCACCCGAAGACAACCGCGTGATCACGATCTAAACCGTTATAGTATGAAATCTACACCACTTACTCATTATGCCACCGGCATCGCAGCTGCGATGCTGGTGGTTCCTACCATGTACTTCCTGGTGAGTGCCTTCCTGCACTACAACCTTGGGGTGCCCGGTCCATGGAAACTGATCGAACCGGTATTCGAGGATCCCGCGAATAAAGACCTTGGGCTGAACATCAACCTGCTGATCGTATTTGGCCCGGTAGCTGCCTGCATCGTCGCCCTGTTTTACCTGGTGAATTGTGAAGTGCGCCGCGATAAAGAATTCATACACGTAGCGTTTACTTTTTTCCGCCGCAGCTATTACTGGTTCATCGTCATCAGCGCATTGCTGTGTATCGGCGCGCTGGTGCTTTATTTCCTGGGTGAAAACTGCAACTGCCACAATTAACCAGCAAGGCTATGAGAACATCAGAACAATGGTTTGATTATTTCAGGGAGAACCTGCGCATCAACCGTATCAACTGGTCGCTGCCGCCCACGCTAACCGAACAAGAACTCCACACCGTACTGCATTCCATGCAGGCCTGGCAGCTGGGGGAAACTTCGGACGGGTCCAACCTTATACGTGCCGGCAGGATATACGCCGCGAAGATCAACGACCCGTTCTATGTATCAACCCTCGAACTGTTTATTAAGGAAGAACAAAAGCACGGTAATAACCTGGGACGCTTCCTCGATATGATCGGTCAGCCCCGGATCAAAAAGAACTGGGGTGATACTTTATTCAGGAAGATCAGGCATTTCAACACCAGCATGGAATTCTGGACGGTCACAGTGATCACGGTCGAGAATGCCGCCCAATTGTATTACCAATCTTTGAAAGACGCCACCCGCTGCGAATTGCTAAAGGAAATCTGCACCGACATCCTCGTCGATGAAGCACCGCACATTCGCTTTCAACAGGAAAGGCTTGAAGTGATTTTCAACGCGAAGCCTCCGCGGACTCAGCGTGTCACACGCCTTGCTTACCGGTTCTTTTATTTTTCAACGATACTGGTCGTTTGGTTTGCACACAAGCGTGTATTCAAGGCCGGCGGAAACAACTTCAGTAAATACTGGCGGAAGATGACGCTGAAATACCGCAAGACGATCGGGATGCTTAAACGGGCAAACCTCGCAAAGCCAGCCACAGTCTGCACACCGGTTCCCCTTAAAGTGAATCATAAACTGGAATGTCATGGACAGTAAAACAATCCGCGCAACACGACGCATGATCATGGTCTCACTCGGGTTTACCATGTTATTGCTTTCTTTCCGAATCGCTTACTCCGGAACGTTGTCTTATATTTTCTATGTATGGAACTTGTTTCTTGCCCTGGTGCCTTTGTTTTTCAGTGGGCATTTACACAAGGAGAAAAAGATCGGCGCGCGTGCCTGCCTGCTCATTGCGGGCTGGCTGCTGTTCTTTCCGAATGCACCATACGTGATCACCGATATTTTTCACTACCGGGAGCGGTGGCCGGTACCAAAATGGTATGACCTCCTCCTGGTGGTATCCGCAGGGTGGAACGGGCTGATGCTGGGTTTTATCTCGCTGCTGCAGGTGGAACAATTCCTCATACGGGTGGTCAACAAAAAAAGGATGCTGGGTTGGTTAAGTGTCTTCATCTTTCTCTGTGGTTATGGCATTTACATTGGCCGGTTCCTGCGCTTCAATAGCTGGGACCTGGTAACGGACCCCTTCTCCCTGTTAGCTACCTCAGCACAACATTTCCTGGACCCCCTGGAACATATTGTCGTCTGGAAATTCACGGTGCTGTTTGCTATGACCCTGGCCGTGATCTTCTATGGGATCAGGCAACTCGGTACCATGAACACAAGGGTGGAGCCGGGAGACTCGCGTTAACGGCAGGGTAAAGCTCCCTTGGTAGCCACTTCTCTCACGGGTTGCCCGTTGATTAGCAATGCCACGTAAATACCACTTTTTCCACTTTACAGGCAAAGACCTGGCTCCGGGCGGGCGCTGTTGTTGATGACCCTTCGCAGGGGAATGGTTCGCAACTGGGTTAGGAAAGAGTTTGATCAAGTCCATACCAAGTCCATATTTTAATGGACTTGGTATGGACTTGATCACATGAAGGGTAAACCGAGAGTAAACCCAGGCTATATCCAGGTACGACTGTTTTCCGTCCGAATTGCCCCGATTCCCAGGTGGATGGGAGAACCGGGAAGAGGGAAAGACAGGAAATGCTCCAAATAAAAAGGCCCCGGGTTTTCCGGGGCCTTTTCATATATCTCTTTTGTCGACTAGAAATCAAATCCCATGGCAAAATACCAGTAGGGCTTGCCTTTGAATACGCCGTTCATCTCCCACGAGGCGTCCACTTTCAGGAAGTAACCCAGCAAAGTACTCCTGGCGCCGAAGCCGTAGCCACCGACGAAAGGACCCACGCCGCCTACTTTAAATCGAACGGAAACAGGATTGCCCGGTTCAGAGATCACGTGGTAAGGCCTTTGGATCTTATCGAACTTGCCATTCCACGCGGTGCCGAGATCGATGAACTGGACCAGCTGGAAGTTCCGGAGAAAGGCATTGTTGATCGGTTTGTTGAAGAATGTACTGAACACGGGAAGCCGGAGCTCGCTGTTGATCACGACGGCATTGTTACCGTTTGCTATGTTCTGCGGAAAGCCACGCATGTTTACCGCGAGTGATTGGAAGGCATATGACTGGTCAGGATCGGGTGGTATACCGTTATTGAACTTGGGGTTGAACCATCCATCTACACCGCCGAGATAATAGATGATCTTCTTGTTGCCCCAGGAGAAATCACCAGCCGCACGTGTGGCCCAGATGAAATTCCGGTAAATCGGTAAGTAGTGCCGCGCGTCGAAACCAGCGTTGAACGTGTAAACGGCTTTGTTCGCTGAACGTTTGTTGGTTTGCGTATTTGCATCGAAATATATTTTCCACCGCAGTCCATACCAGATATTCTGGGTGGGATTGATGGTATTGTCGTGTACGTATTCGAGCCTGCTGAGCACATACTTCAGCACGGTATCCGTTTTAGCAAGACCAAGCGGGTCCGGAACGGGGATTGGCGTGGTCCTGTACGATGATTTCACGATCCCGCGATCACTACGCAAGGCAGCGATCAGCCGCAGGCTCTTGATCTCGTTGAATGGATAAGACACGTTCACCTGGTACAGGCTGGTGATGAGCCTGGTGTTGAACTGGTCATAAGGAGCAGGGAAAAGCCCGCCGGAAAAACGGCTGTTGGTGCTGCGGTAATACGTAGTACCCCAATCGAGCCGGCGCCTGAAGTTCTGCAAAGACAAGAGGTAGTCCCTGTCCTTCAGGTTGGAACCAAAACGGACGCCACCGATCAGTTTGATATCCTCCATCACGTCGCTGATGCCCACCCTGAAGTTCCAGTTGGCATTGTTACCATTATTGAGCTTTATGGGCCCGGTCCCGCCCGCATAAGGCTGGTAGCGGTTGATGAGCACGTTATTATTCACTCCACTCAACACGTAATCCGCATTGAACTTGAGTTTGTAATTGAACAACCTGGCTTTTGTCAATACGTTTGGTTTTGCTTCTTCTTCCGTAGGACCACTTACAGTCCCGGACGTATCCTTATCCGGGAATTCCGTTTGGAATATCTTGCGTTTATTGGCTGAGTCCCTTACCGGGTAGGTGGTTGCCTTACCGGTCGACGCCCTGAATTCCGCCATACGTTGTTTCATGTATTCGGTGGGCCGGGCATTGATATTCCTTTTCCTCAGCGCAAGTGAATCAATACGGAGTTTGTAAATGAACAGGAGATCGCCTTCCTTGCGCAATTCGCTCACCTGGCCGCGGTCACCTGCGATCCTTGTCTCCAGCAGGCTGCTCTGATAGTTGGTGATCGGGAATGAATAAGTCGAATCCTTGTACACGGCAAAATAGCTCACGCTATCCGGCTCCTGTTTCTGCCAGGCGGAAAGGGTAGAGTCCAGTTCATTGTCCGGCGGATTCCGCAGTATCTCGTCCCCGATATAAAACAACGTATCCAGCCCATCCCTTTCGGTAGTGAAGAAGCCTGCCCAACGGTTAGAGATACCGTTCTCATTCGATACGAATGTGAAGTGCGTCATGTTATACTGCATCGGGTAGCGCGCATCGCCGAATTTCATCTTCGTGAGCTGCGTCACCTGCCTGAATTCACTCTTATTGAATATGTCCGCCACGAAAATGTTGAAGTTGTTGCGACTCGGCAATACGGTATCACCGTTTGGTGCGTCACCCGAAGGGCGGTTTGACGAGAAAATGATCGCGGAACGGTTGGGGAATGAAACGAAGGTTGGATCAAGATCATCGTACACGTCGTTCGTGATCTGCTCTGTTTTCTGGTTCTGCGTATTGTATGTGAAGATGTCGGTATAGCCATTTTTCACAGCGCTCAACAACAATGTGTTTTGATTGAGCATGAAACCGGCGTCAAGGATCTGGTCGAACCCTTTTATTTCCTGCCTGTCGCGTTTAATGCGGGCGATCAGGTCGTACACGAACATGTTGATCTTTCCTTCTTCCCAGTAGATCACCAGCAGGCGCGTACCTTTTCCATCCCAGGCCATGATCGGGTAGTTGGGATTGATCTCGCCCTGGTACATACGAACGCCGTATTTCAACAATACTTTTTCTTCACCACCCTGGTTCAGGAAGACGCTGTAGATGCCCTTCTTATAACGAATGGCGGCGTAAGAATTATTTCTCGGGTTGGGATTCACCTGGAATCGATAGAGGTCCTGCTTCTCCACGTCTTCCACCACGGAGATACTTCCTTTGGGCGCATTCCTGCGCTGGCGGATATCCTTGAAATACCTGTCTTCCATTTTTGTCATGAACTCGGCAAGCAATGCTTTGAATTTCTTCTTGGTGATCCGTTGCGAAGCCGTGTTCAGGCTTTTGTAGATCCTTGCCAGGTAAAGAAAATAGGTAACGTTGTCCTTCTTATACTGTTCGCCCAGGTAATACCAGAATGCATGTCCTGCAAGCGCCGGGTCACGGAAAGCGAACTGGTAAAAATTCTTGTATTCGCCGCTCATCAGCGCATTCTTCAACAGGTCGTCTTTCTGCGGGTTCCAGTTCTC
>JAJTCI010000260.1 GCA_021323155.1 Chitinophagaceae bacterium
TCATTTATATAGAAGATATCCATAACGGCATTGACACCTATATTCAACTATTAAATCAATTGCTATGAAGCTGTGGCAGAAAGACGGCACCTCTGTATCAGGATCGGTGGAGCAATTCACAGTAGGGCGTGACAAGGAGTTCGACCTGTTGCTTGCTAAATACGACGTGCAGGGATCCGTTGCCCACGTGCAGATGCTGGGAGAGGTGGGGTTGATGACCAAAGAAGAATCTGCCCTGGCAACCGGCGCGCTGAAAGAAGTTGCTGCGGCAATTGAGGCAGGTGAATTCACAATAGAAGAAGGCGTGGAGGATGTACACTCACAGGTGGAGCTGTTACTCACGCGCAAACTGGGAGACGTTGGTAAGAAGATACACAGTGGGCGCAGCCGCAACGACCAGGTGGCGGTGGATATCAAATTATTCCTGCGCGCGGCGGTACTTGAAATAAAGGATGAGACAAAAGGGTTATTCGATCTGTTGCTCGATTTAAGCAAACAACACAAAGACAAACTCCTGCCGGGCTATACTCACCTGCAACTCGCCATGCCTTCTTCTTTCGGGCTTTGGTTCAGCGCTTACGCGGAAAGCCTGGTGGATGACCTTGAAATGCTGGCCGCGGCTTACGCCGTTACCAATAAGAATCCACTGGGTAGCGGTGCAGGCTACGGATCTTCTTTTCCATTGAACAGGAAGCGCACCACCGAAGCCCTCGGATTTGCGGACCTGAACTACAATTCCGTTTATGCGCAGATGACGAGAGGGAAGACCGAGAAAGTGGTAGCGATGGGCATGAGTTGCATCGCAGCCACCCTGGGTAAACTTGCGATAGATTGTTGCCTCTACATGAACCAGAACTTTGGCTTCATCTCTTTCCCCGATGAGCTAACGACAGGCAGCAGCATCATGCCGCACAAAAAGAACCCCGACGTATTTGAATTGATACGCGCCAAATGCAACAGGATACAAAGCCTGCCCAACGAACTCGTCTTACTCCTAAACAACCTGCCTTCCGGTTACCACCGCGACCTGCAGCTGACCAAGGAGATCCTCTTTCCCGCAATCGAGGAATTGAAGTCCTGCATACGCATGGCGATGCTGATGCTTTCCGGAGTCCGTATCAAAGAAAACATCCTGGCGGACGAACGGTACAAATACCTCTTCACCGTGGAGGCCGTGAACGAGCTGGTGAATAAAGGCACCAGTTTCCGTGATGCATACCAGGAGATCGGTAACCAGGTCTCCGCTGGTACATTCAGTTTCGACCAGCAGCAAAAGCTGGCGCATACACACGAAGGGAGTATCGGCAACCTGAACCTCGAAGAGATCGCAGGTTCTATGGCCAATACACTGAAGAAATTCTGATCATGCCCGGCCTGGTTGATAGCTGTGTACCACCATTTGGGTAAACAGACATCGGCGAACACACCGATATCTACCGCACCACCAACCGGAACCTTCAGTTCAGAAACTATCATCTGTTAACCCGGTCTTAAGAATAATATCTCTCTTGTCCCACATGCACATTCCAGCTTAAATTAGCTTACTCCACCAGGACATATGAATACTGCAAAACTATTAGCCATCCCATGCGTGGTCCTTCTGTTCACCTGTTGCCTCCTGGCCTCCGGTGACGGGAAAGACCAGCAAGCAACCGCATCCACCGCTGCGCGACTGGAGCCCGGTAAGTTGAAACAGAAAGCCGCCGAAGCAAAAGCATTCTGCCTTAAAAAGAAATACAACACCGACTTCTGTTTACTGGCTGATATGAATATCCACTCGGGGTATGAACGGATGGTGGTCTGGAATTTTAACACTGATACCGTCGAGCGAAGCCTGCTGGTCGGCCATGGATGCGGACAGGAGCGCTGGAGCTATGATGATTCCAAAGACAAGCCGGTATTCAGTAATGTAAACGGCAGCCATTGTTCGTCACTGGGAAAATACAAGATCGGTGCGCGCGGAACAAGCGAATGGGGTATCAAAGTAAAGTACCTGCTCCACGGGCTGGAGTCCAGTAATTCCAACGCATTGAAACGGTATATCGTGTTACACTCCTGGGAGAAGATGCCGGATGAAGAAGTCTATCCCGCCGGATCCCCGGAAGGCTGGGGCTGCCCCACTGTTTCAAACGAGAACATGCGTTACC
The DNA here is from genome assembly GCA_021323155.1 of Chitinophagaceae bacterium. Classification (GTDB taxonomy): domain Bacteria; phylum Bacteroidota; class Bacteroidia; order Chitinophagales; family Chitinophagaceae; genus JAEZDC01. Next base: position 2,148 of record JAJTCI010000260.1, read on the forward strand.
TGGATGAAAAACTGGCCGCAGTGAAAAAGCCGGTGTTGTTTTGGATGTTTCAGTAAGCGGTTGTTATCGGTGTCTGTTCACCGGCAGAGGTGACTGCATACAGATCTTCATCAACCAAACAAAAAAAGCCTTGACTTTTACGTCAAGGCTTTGTGCCCAGAAGGATTAGCTCCGCTGATCCAAAAGTTCTGCGAGCGGCGTACTCAAAGCCTTTCAGCCACTCCGTGTCTGTTGGCTTTTTAATTTGTCTGCTCCTGAAAGCAAGCTTTCATCGCCGCCAAATTAAAAAGCCCTTCCCGCCATCGCGGGAAAGGCTTTGTGCCCAGAACTGGATTCGAACCAGCACATCCTTGCGGACGCTGCGACCTGAACACAGTGCGTCTACCAATTTCGCCATCTGGGCATTCAGGGCTGCAAATATAGCTTCCCGATTGTTTTCTCCCAAAGTTTTTAAAGCTCATTAACGGGAATCGCTCATATACCTTTTATTTCCTTTATATCAGCCATTCGTTTCTCGCTTAACCCTTATTTTTCCGGGGACCGTTGTTGGTCGCCTGACCAACAACTTGCCCCCCACGTCTACCCAACCCTTATTTTTGTACATGCGCACAATCGTAGTTCTTTTACTGCTGGCCGGCGGGTTCTCAGCCGGCGCCCAGCAAAAGGTATTTATCAAACTCACCACCAAAGGCCAGGAAACGGTACAGGCAACACTTGCAGTCGCGGAGACGGGAAGGACCTATACCACCGATACCAGTTTGCACCTGTTCTTTCCCGCCAATGGCATATACACGCTCACCGTTACCGGCGTAGGTTGGCATAAGAAAGTGGCGCGGCTCTCGATACCGCATCCTTCCGATACGTTCGACATCGAGTTGGAAGAAAGCGAAGAAGAAATAGAAGAGGTCATCGTCCAGTCCACCCGCACCAGCCGCACCATCGCCAACGAACCCACGCGCGTGGAAACGATCGAGTTCGAAGAGATAGACGAAAAGAATAACATGCGCCCCGCGAACATCGCCATGCTATTGCACGAAAGCACCGGCATACAGGTGCAGCAGACCTCCGCTACGTCGGGCAACGCGAGCATTCGCATTCAAGGGCTCGATGGCCGTTATACGCAACTGCTGAAAGACGGCTTCGCCAACTTTGGTAATTTCTCCAGCGGACTCAGTGTACTGGAGATCCCGCCATTGGACCTGAAACAGGTGGAGATCATCAAAGGACCGGCTTCGCCATTATTTGGCGGTGGCGCCATTGCGGGCGTGGTGAATTTCATTTCCAAGACGCCCGGTAGTAAGCCGGAATACAATTTTATTGTCAACCATTCCAATATCGGCCAGACCAATATCGGCGGGTTCGCCGCTTCCCGCGGAAAGAAAGCAGGCTTCACCATGCTGGCTTTATACAATAAACAGAAAGTATACGACGTAGACAAAGACGATTTTACGGAAGTGCCGGAATCGGATGAGTTCACCCTGCACCCGAGACTTTTCCTGTATCCGG
>JAJTCI010000261.1 GCA_021323155.1 Chitinophagaceae bacterium
TACAGTTATGTAGAGGCATTGAAATGGCTTGCGGCGCGTTATGGAATTGAAGTGGAGGAAACGTATTCCTCGCCCGAGGTCAGGCAACAGCAACTCACCGCAGATTCGCTGTTCGCGATCAATAACTTCGCCCAGAAGTTCTTTTCCGAGCAACTTACGGAAACAGACGAGGGACAGACGATCGGCCACTCCTATCTCACTGACAAACGCGGCTTCCGCGAAGAGATCATTAAAAAGTTCCAGCTGGGCTATAACCCCGAGGGGAGAGAAGGATTCGCAAAGGCAGCGCTGGAACACCAGTTCAATAAAGAACTACTGGTGAAGTCGGGTTTGGTGGTACAGCGCAATGATGATATCGTTGACAATTACCGCGGGCGCATCATTTTCCCCATACATAATAATACAGGAAAGATCATCGGATTTGGCGCAAGGATCATCGCGAAGAACGACCGTGCGCCGAAGTATATCAATACACCGGAGAACGAGATCTACATTAAAAGCAAGATCCTCTATGGGTCTTATTTTGCCCGGCATGCCATTGATAAGGCCGATGAATGTTTGCTGGTGGAAGGATATACCGATGTGATTAGCCTGCACCAGAACGGCATTGAGAACGTGGTTGCCAGTGGAGGCACCTCACTCACGACAGACCAGCTACGCATCATAAAGAAATACACCAGCAACCTCACGATCATTTATGATGGTGACGCGGCGGGTGTGAAGGCCGCATTGCGCGGGCTGGACATGGCCCTCGAAGAAAGCCTGAACGTGAAACTGGTGCTGATACCCGGCAACGAAGACCCGGATAGCTACGTAAACAAGATCGGCCCAACTGCTTTCCAGGCATTCATCGCGTCACACAAGAAAGACTTCATTCTTTTCCAGCTGGAAGTGATGCTGAAGGAAGCCGGGAATGATCTTGGTCGTAAGAACGAGGTTGTGAACCAGGTAGCGGAAACGCTGAGTAAGATCAATAAGGCGGAGGACTTTACCAAGCAGCAGGATTATATCCGCCAATGCGCATCGATATTGAAGATAGATGAGAGTGGTCTTACCGTACTCGTCAATAAATACAAGCGGGACAAGATCGCGTCCGACGAACGCAAACTTCCATTCGAAGAAGCGCAGCACCACATGCCCGCGCAGCCGGAGACGGATGTAGCCTATAACTTATTTAACCAGGACGAGGCCCAGGAAAGAAGCGTGATCCGCGTGTTGCTGGAATATGGGTTGAAGCCCTGGGACGAGCACAACACCAATGCAGAGTATATCTACCATGCCCTGGAGAACTTCAATTTTGAGAACCCGGAATTAGAAAAGCTGTTCAATCTTTATTTCCAGCAATACCAGCAGGGCCTGAAGCCTACTGCAAAAAGCCTGCAGTATATCGATGACCCGGCATTACGAGAGCTGGTGATCTCCATTACCATGTTCTCGTTTGAGCTCAGCCACCGTTGGGACGACGTGATGGAGAACATGCATATCCTGGATCGCGATACCAGCAAGCAGGATGTTTTCGCCAGCGTGAATTATTTCAAGCTGCGCAAGATCAAGAAGATGTTCGACCAGAACCAGAGAGACCTGGAAATGGCGACGGACATCAAAGAACAGATGAAGCTGATCGAGATACACAAATCGCTCAAGCAGATAGAGATAGAACTGACCAAACAACTGGGTTCCGTAATCATTAAATAGCCTATGGGATTTATTGTATTTGGTGAATTACAGGCGCAGGTGGGCCTTGCGGAATTCTTTGTCAGGTGCCCGGCGTGCGAGTCACACCAGCCCGCGGACGCGATGGTGGTGAGCCATTATTACCATTTCTATTTCATTCCCGTTTTCCCCGTGGGAAAACACGTTGACCTGGTATGCCAGCACTGTGGCCTGAAACGATATGGGACTTCATTCGATTCCACGATCATCAGTAACTATGACGAAGTGAAAACTAAGTACCGCCATCCCTGGTACACGTATACGGGAACGGCCTTGCTGCTGATGCCTATCGTGGTAGCAATCCTTGTGTCAATCTAATCGATAAGGACAATGAGCGCATCCCGATCATTACAAACCGTGTTGAAATACCTTCCATTTCCTGTTCTTGCGCTTTTTATCGTTGACATATTCACGTTCCGGTTCACTGACCGCTTCCTCAGCGGTACCGGTTTCGGTGTGATCGGCCTAGACTTTTTCTCAGTGCCACGCGCCTTCATTAACCTGGTGGAAGGGATCAGCATCTTCGAAACTGATCATGCCTCCTGGTACGGATCGCATGCTTCGCCATATTATTATCACCCGGCAGTGAGCGTGGCAGTTGGCGCGTGGACCTCGGCGCTGCCTCCAGGGATAGCCTTGCTGTCTTTTATCCTGGTGAGCGCCGCCCTACTCATTTATACCGGCATTGAATGGAAGCGTCATTTCACAGATCCCCTGCACAAGTATGGATCTATGGCAATGGTTTGTTGCTCACTCCCGGTTTACCTGATGCTGTGGCATGGCCAGATGCATGTTTTTACGGTGGTGTCGGTGGTCCTGATTCTCTCAGGGGTCATGGACATCAAAACGAATGGAAAGACGGGGATAAAACTGGTTGCGGGCCTCTTGCTCAGTTTACTGAGTAAGCCTGTGATACTTCTATGGATACCGGCGCTGCTGATCATGAAGGAAACGCGGAAAGGGACTTTGACGGCAATCGGGTGGTATGTCCTGGTCTCGCTCGTTTTTTTAGCAGTGCCTTTCCTGAATCCGCAGGACGATAACCAAGTCCACTGGACCAATATATTGGCGAATACAACCGACACTCATATTCATCAAAACATATACTCGTTCGTTAATACATTCTCCCGCTTTTATAAAGGCAGGCTGTTGAATATGCTTTGCCTGGTGGTGCCGGTGGTTTTGGTGCTTGCGGGATCCCGGCTGCTGAAGGTGAAAGACCTGGAAGAAAGGGTTGACGTGCTGATCATCCTGATGCTGGCTCTATTGTGCTCCTATTATTTTGCATACACGACGGTCTGGGAGTACCACTACACGACGCTTATAGCCTGCCTGCCAGCAGTCCTTTATCTGCTCCTGCAATCGTCGGGCAGGGAACGCCGTTACCTGAAAATTATCTTCATCGCCGGCCTGGCGTTGTACCTGCCGACCACTTACATTATTACGCCGCAACCAAATAAGGCAGGAGTGGTGGTGATGCAATTATGCAAAATTATCCCGGTAGTTGTGATGCTATCGGTATTGATCGTTGTGCTGACCAGTCGCCTCAGGCGGACTTACTGAAGGAATAAAAAAATGCTTTCACCTTGTGAGTGAAAGCATTCAATTCATTTATAAAAAGAATATTTATAGCGGCGTGAGTTTGCCGGCAAGCAGTTTTTCGGTAGCCGCCTCTGCCCTTCTCTTCCTGGTTTCCGCACGTTTGGCACCGGAGATCCAGCTTACGTATTCTTCCTGGCGCGTGGTGGGCAGGGACGTGAAGAATTCCTTAGCCTTGTCGTGCTTAAGGAAGAAGTTCTCTAATTCTGCAGGTGGCGAAACCAGCGTCTTCTCGAAGTCACGGTTCTTTTCTACCGGCTTTTCAGAGAATGTCCGGGTTTTGTTTGGTAATTGCTCCGTTTTCTGCCAACGCATGGCGGTCCACACG
>JAJTCI010000262.1 GCA_021323155.1 Chitinophagaceae bacterium
ATACTGGATGAGATCGATAAGATCGGCAGCGATTTCCGCGGCGATCCTTCTTCGGCGTTACTCGAAGTGCTGGACCCCGAACAGAACCATACATTTTACGACAACTACCTGGAGTTGGAATATGACCTCAGTAAGGTATTGTTCATTGCCACGGCGAACAACCTGGCGCAGATACAACCCGCGCTGCGGGACAGGCTCGAGATCATCGACCTGAGCGGGTATGCCGTGGAAGAAAAAGTAGAGATCGCTAAACGCCACCTGGTGCCCAAGCAAAAGGAAGCGCATGGCCTGAAGAAAGTGAATTTCAAGATCAGCGACACTGTGCTCCAGAAAGTGATCGAGAGTTATACAAGGGAAAGTGGTGTGCGTGAACTGGATAGGCAACTGGCGTCCATCATGCGCTACCAGGCGAAAGAATTCGCGATGAAGGGAAAGATAAAACCTACTGTAACGATCGCAGATATTCAAAAGATACTAGGCTCCGCACGATACACCAACGAGATATACAAAACGGCGAACATGCCTGGTGTGGCTGTTGGACTTGCCTGGACCTATGTGGGTGGCGATATATTATTTATCGAGACGATCATGAGCGATGGCAAAGGTGAGTTGAAGCTGACCGGTAACCTCGGCAACGTGATGAAGGAAAGCGCCTCTACCGCCCTCACCTACCTGCAGGCGAACGCGAAGAAGTATGATATCGACCCGGTGTTCTTCGAGAAGCGCAACATTCACATACACGTTCCGGAAGGCGCAACACCGAAAGATGGTCCGAGTGCTGGCGTAACCATGCTCACTTCGCTTGCTTCCGCTTTCACAGGCAGGAAGGTGAAGCCATACCTGGCGATGACCGGCGAGATCACTTTGCGTGGCCAGGTGTTACCGGTTGGAGGGATTAAGGAAAAGATACTCGCGGCGAAACGCGCGGGGCTGAAAGAGATCATACTCTGCTGGCAGAATGAAAAAGACGTGCAGGAGGTAGACAGCAATTTCATCAAGGGCATCACCTTCCATTATGTGAAGACGATGGCCCAGGTGATGGAGTTGGCGTTAGTGGATTGACCGGCTTCATTTTTACGGCTGGAACACTACTCCCGGGGCCAATACAAGCTGAAATATCACCAGTAAAATAACCAATAAAACCACCGGAACAGCAAGCACTTTGTGATTTACGTCATTATCATTCCGCGGGGCATTTTTCACCCGCCATGCATGGGCGAACAACCAGGGTACAGAGATTAGGGTCACCAATACCGGTGCAATAGCGCGGTCCAAGGGCATGATCCGGAACGGAAAGATTAATATGATCCCGATGATGCCCGGTAAAAAAGCACCTCGAAACAAGTAGCTGAACCTTTTATACGCATCGTCTGTATTCACCGTTTTCGGCGCTAGTTCCAGCACATATCGTGACGATGCCATGCTGATGCCGATGATTAATCCTACGGATATGAACATTAAAACATAACCGGTCGTGGCATTCCATCCCAGGTAAGTGAATGCCTGGCCGGTGTCGGTCTCGCTTGCGATCAGTACGGTGGCGAATTGCGGCAGCGACTGCATGAAGCCCTGGTAGGCCAGCCAGAATACGAACAATTTAAGCCAGCTTTGACTTTTCCTCATCGCGAAAAATACGATCGTGAATATTACAGCGGACACCAGTATCGCTACCGCTCCATAACCTTGTGCCAACGATTCCTGCGGATGGTTGCCGTACCAGTTGTGATTGTTGTGATACAATACCGCTTTCAGTCCAAGCCAGTATTTGCCGAGCGCGAGGAACAACTCCTGGATAAAAAAGATAATATTAAACGCGAGCGCATACAGCACCGCTGAATTGAGCGTGAGTTTCCAGCCGACTGCGCCGGAGGAAAGCCGTGCCTGCTTTGACGCCCTGTACCAGCCGAAGGCGGCCAAAAAAATCCAGCAGTAGAATACACTCATTAAGGTAACATGGGATAGCCACATAGCAGTTGATTTTGGTGTGGTGTGGCTGAAGAAGGAATAAATGCTAAAGTAATCCAATTTGACAAAAGAGGATTACCGTTTGTCAAGATTGTTTGCGCACTGACATGATGCCGTTAATTCTTACGCTTTTTTTTAGTGGGTGGTGGAGGCGGGACGCTTTCCATCTCCACATCTTCTGCTTCCACGTCTACCTCAACCTTCTCTTCCACCTGTGTATTCACGCGCTCGTAATGATTCGGTATCCTGAAAAGAGAATCACTGGCGACGCTCTTATCGATCAGGGTAGCGATAAAATGGATTTCCCGTTTTCCCTTGTGATCAATTGACTCCTGCAACAGGCAGATCCCTGGTTTGCCGGCATGCGGTAGCCAGGTGAGTAAGGCGGGTGCTTTTGCAAAAACGGCGTTGCTCCGGAGTTCATGCGCGTACCAGTTGATGAGATAACTGTTGGGTCGACTCGCTATTGGGTTATCGCCGAACTTAAATACGAAGAACCAGGGCGTGCACACATAGCCCATGATCACACTATCGGAAGAAATGCTGTCCAGCGGGACAAGTTTGAGCAGGGTGTCGATCTTTTCATCGCGAGCGGGGGAGACCTGTTGCGCCCGGTGATCCAGTGAGATCGCGGAGTCGCCGTTCCGCCAGATTTGCATAGAGCTGATCAGGCGATTGGAATCTTTCACGTCTATTCGCATCATGGTATCACGAAAGCTCGCGATGAAATTATGGGAGGAGGCAGCTTTTACCAGCCATTTATAGTGAATGCGGCCACGGAAATCCTGGGCGAAGGATGCGGTGCAACCCAGGGCAACCGCCAGTGATGTGAGGATGATCTTCATCGTACGTATCAAAAATATAAATTTCCCCGGTGCGCGTGACGGTCATTTCACCGCCGCCAAACCTTCAAAACCCCTACTTTTGCGGCTAAATTTATTCGTATGGCAACCAAGATAAAAGTAGCCAACCCCGTAGTGGAACTGGATGGCGACGAGATGACGAGGATCATCTGGAAATTCATCAAAGACAAACTCATTCTTCCATATTTAGATGTCGATATCAAATACTTTGACCTGGGTATCGAGCATCGTGACGAGACCAATGACCAGGTGACCGTAGACGCTGCCAACGCGATCAAACAATATGGTGTCGGCATCAAATGCGCTACCATTACACCCGATGAGGAACGTGTAAAAGAGTTTAACCTTAAGCAGATGTGGAAGAGCCCGAACGGCACCATCCGTAACATCCTTGATGGAACGGTATTCCGCGAGCCGATCGTTTGTACGAATGTTCCCCGCCTGGTGCCCAACTGGACAGCGCCGATCTGTATCGGCCGTCATGCATTCGGTGACCAGTACCGTGCGACAGATTTCGTGACAAAAGGGAAAGGTAAACTCACGGTGAAGTTTGAAGGCGAGAATGGTGAAGTGATCGAACACGAAGTATACAATTTCAAAGGTGATGGGGTGGCGTTAACCATGTACAACACTGACGAGAGCATCACCGGTTTTGCTCGCAGTTGCTTCAATACCGCCTTGCAGAAAGGCTGGCCTTTGTATCTCTCCACCAAGAACACCATCCTCAAGAAATACGATGGGCGTTTTAAGGACATCTTCGAAGAGATATATAAGAACGAATTCAAAACCAAATTCGAAGCCGCGGG
>JAJTCI010000263.1 GCA_021323155.1 Chitinophagaceae bacterium
AGGTTGCAGGGTTCAGGTTGCAGGGCGGTTGTTAGCTGGCCAGGAGTTGTCATGGGGTAGAAAATACAGGTGGCAGGACAAGCCCGAACGGCAGCAAACGAAAACTGCCTGGGGAACCAGGCAGTTTGCACAACAATCGAAATAAAGGCCTACATCCACTTAACTAGAAGTTATGAAACGCGTTTAATGAGGGATAATCATGCGGTGTTTGAGGTATTTTGTCCCGCAAAAATGTTGTGTTCCGCCAGTGAAATCCATGACGGTAGGCACCCGGTAATATGATTGATATCATTGGTTTAAACGGACAAATTGTTATACCAAAAGGGTTTCTGCCATCCGCTCAATGATCTTTCCTTAGGTTTGCAAAAATTTACTGATATGAAAAAAGCGATATTATTTAGTGCTGTTTCACTGTTCTGCCTTGCATCCATGGCCCAGCTGCGCACGCCAGCGCCCAGCCCGGCACAGACGATCCGGCAGGATTTCGGAATCGGCAGCATCGAACTCAATTATAGCCGCCCGGGTGTAAAGGACCGCAAAGTGTTTGGCAACGTCGTGCCTTTTGGAAAAGTCTGGAGAACGGGTGCGAACACCGCTACGACGATCACGTTCAGCGACAGCGTTACGATTGGCGGTAAAGGGGTGAAGGCCGGTAAATACGGGCTCGTGACCATTCCTAATGAAAAAGAGTGGACCATCATCATCACAAAGGATCTCAACGTGACTTCTCCCACCGCTTACAAGCAGGAGAATGATGTGCTTCGTTACACAGCACCGGTAAGTAAACTGGACGATAAGGAAGAGACCTTTACCATGCAGTTCGCAAACGTCACCAATAACTCGATCGAACTTGAGTTAAGCTGGGATAAAACGAAAGTTTCCCTGCCCATCACTACGAATACGGATGATAAGGTGATGAGCCAGATCGAGAACAACCTCATTAAAGACAACCGCCCTTACTTCCAGGCGGCGCAGTATTACTATGACAACGGCAAAGACATGACGCTTGCCATGCAGTGGGTGAATAAAGCGCTGGAGACTAACACCAGGGCACCATGGATGCACCTGCTCAGGGCGCGCATCGCGTTGAAGCAGGGTGATAAGGCGACGGCAAAAGCTGCGGCAGAAAAAGCGTTGGCTGTGGCCACCGAGATCAAGAATGACGATTACGTGAGGATGTCTAAGGAATTCCTGGCGGGATTGTAGGAGCAGATATAAGATATTAGATTATAGATTTTAGATAAAGCCATCCGGAAGGGTGGCTTTTTTTTGCTCAACTGCGTAGAGATGATGGGATATGAAGAATTTGTTGGTCAGCCTGCCTGCGGCTGGCCAGGGGCGACCAACAAAGACGGGCAGGAGATCAAGAGAGGCGGTACCTTCTGATAATGCTTAAGGTAAGGAGGTTTGTTGGTCAGGCGACCAACAAAGGCAAAACCTTCTGATAATGCTTTACGGTGATGAGGTTTGTTGGTCAGGCGACCAACAAAGGCGGGTCAGGCGACCAACACAGGCAGGCCAGGCGACCAATAAAGGAGGCTTAACTATCGATGATGAACTTCCTGAGAAAGTTCAGCGCGTTGGTAGCAGTCATCTCGATATTCCTGCGGCGGTCGAAGCGGAAATGGAATGAGCGCGTTTGCATGGCCCCATCTTTCGAAGCTGCGGCCATCCAGACAAGCCCGACGGGTTTATCGGGTGTAGCGCCGCCGGGTCCCATGATGCCACTGACGGCTATGGTGTAATCGGTTTGCAGCAGGTCCAGTGCGCCGGCGGCCATTTCTTTTACGGTCTCTTCGCTGACGGCACCGTGGGTATCCAGTGTGGCCTGTTTCACCTTGAGCACATCAGCTTTGATTCGATAGTCGTAACTGACCAGCGAGCCGTAATAATAAGCAGAGGAGCCGGGGATTGCAGTTAACAAGTGCGCGATATATCCCCCTGTGCAGCTTTCAGCGGTACTCATTGTTTTTCCTTTTTCCAGCAACAACTTACCGATCGCGGCTTCCATCGGTATGTCTTCATCAGCCACCAACACGTCACCCACTTTTGACTTCAATTCGCTGAAAAGCGAGTCCATTTGTTGCACCAGTTCTTTTTTGCCGGCTCCATGCCCTGTCAGGCGCAGGCGCACCTGCCCGTAATTCGGCAGGTATGCCAGTTTAACATTCGATGGCAGTGCAGCTTCGAAATCTTTGATCTGCTCTGCAAGAAAGGATTCGCCCAGTCCCATCGTCAGCAATGTGCGATGTTCGATCGAGGGCGCCGCGAATCGTTGTTGGATGATCTGCAGCACTACCGGCATCATGGCTTTCATCTCGCCGGGCACGCCAGGCATCGCAATGTAAATCTTCCGGCCTTTTTCAAACAACATCCCGGGCGCCGTGCCCTTTTCGTTCGGGATCACCGTGCAGACATCGGGTATCTCCGCCTGTTTGCGATTGCTTTCTATCATCGGGCGATGAAACACTTTTTCGAAAAGCCTGGTAACATGATCCAGCGTGGGTTGGTGGACCTGCATTTTCCCGCCGAAATATTCGCAGAGCAACGGTTTGGTGATATCGTCCGCCGTTGGTCCAAGTCCCCCGGTAATGAGTATGATATCTGTTCCCAACGATGCCTGGTCCAGTACGGTCTTAATATCGTTCGCTTCATCACCCACTGCGAACCGGTACCGGACAAATACACCGATCTTATTCAGTTCCTGCCCGATAAAAGCGCTGTTGGTGTCCACCACCTGCCCGATGAGCAGTTCATCACCAATCGTAATAACCGAGGCAAATAGCTTTTCCATAACAACCGCGCTTAATTTTGAGCGTAATTTTAATGCAAGGTAAAGTTTGAATATGAAAAGATGTTTATTGGTTATACTATCGCTGATGTTCCTGGCACCCGTTATGTCGCAGGACGTGCGCCAAAGGATCGAAACGCAGGTCAACACATTCCGCGCAGACAACCAGATGAAACATGGCATCGTTGGCTTGTACGTTGCCGATGCCACGACCGGTGCGGTGATCTGTGAGTGGAACAGCCAGACAGGCCTCGCGCCGGCCAGCACGCAAAAGATCATGACATCAGTCGCTGCTTTCGAATTGCTGGGGAAAGATTACCAGTACAAAACATCTTTGGGGTACAAGGGTGAGTTGAAAGGGGAGCAGTTGAAGGGCGACTTGTATGTTTATGGTTCGGGTGACCCGACGCTGGGCAGCTGGCGTTATCAATCCACAAAAAGCGACGTGGTGTTCCAGCAGTTTTCCGGACAGCTGAAAAAATCAGGGATCAAAAAGATCACGGGCAATGTATACCTGGACGCTTCAAAGTTCTCTCACCAACCGATACCTGGTGGCTGGATCTGGGACGATATCGGTAATTATTACGGAGCTGGCACCTGGGGGCTCAACTGGCGGGAAAATCAATACGAGCTGGTGATGAAGCCTGGTGAGAAAGAAGGCGACGCCGTGGAGATCCTTGGTACAGAGCCGAAGCTGCACACATTCTCCCTTTTAAATCACCTGCGTACCGGTAAGAAGGGAAGTGGCGACAATGCATATATCTATTATCCGCCTTATTCTGTCAACGGGTTCGTGGAAGGTACCGTGCCGACCGGTGTATCCTCGTTCCGGAT
>JAJTCI010000264.1 GCA_021323155.1 Chitinophagaceae bacterium
GGGGAGGGAGTTTCCAAACCTGGTTGAGTTCGGCGAGGGCAAAGAAAGGAAAACACTCTTCACGGTAAAGAACGCGTATGGCTCATTGATGAGCAAAGCCACCTACGAGGGTACGCGCGCACTGATGAATGGCCAGCGCCCGTTCGTATTAACACGCGCAGCTTACGCGGGCATACAGAAGTATTCCGCAATGTGGACGGGCGACAACGTCTCCAGCGACGAACACATGTTACTCGGCTTCCGTTTACTGAATAGTATGGGCGTGAGTGGCGTGCCCTATGTAGGCATGGACATCGGCGGGTTCATGGGCAATCCATCACCTGACCTGTTCCTGCGCTGGCTGAACCTGGCCGTATACTCGCCATTGTTCCGCAACCATACGCATATCGGTTACAACTACCGCGAGCCCTGGCAGTTTGGTGAATACAATACCGGTAAAGCAAGAAGGATACTGGAGCAACGGTACAAACTCCTCCCATATCTCTATAGCAGTTTTTACACAGCGCATACCACCGGCATGCCCATCAACCGCATGCTGCCGATAGAGCATACGTTCGACAATAACGTCTACAATGGCAAATTCGAGAACCAGTATATGTTTGGCGATTACATGCTGGTGTGTCCCGTTGCAAGCACACAACATACTATTGAAGTGTACCTCCCGGGTAAAGGAACAAAATGGTACAGGATGAGTGATGATAAGGTCTATGAAGGCGGGCAGTCTTACATAGTAGCATCACCGATCGACGATCTCCCGGTGTTTGTAAAGGAGGGCGCGATCATCCCCATGCAATCCGTGGTGCAAAACACCAAGGAAAAAGGAGACGGGGTATTGACTATCCACTTATGGAAAGGGAAGAGCAACACCACGTTCACCTATTATGAAGATGATGGTAATACCTATGATTATGAAGCGGGAAAGTTCCTCGTCCGTTATCTGCTTTACCGGGGGTCAACCTACTCCTTTATATTTAATGCCGGGACCAACAATTATACATCCCGTTTCGACACCATCAAGCTGGTTTACCATTCGAATGGCAAAACCACCGAAATAAGCAAGCCTTACAGGGATACGTTTGTTCTGTTTGATCTGCCGGACTAGCGCAATAAAAAAGTTCCATCGTGTCTGACGGAACTTTGCGTTAAGCAGTATTGTAATTAGTTTAGAAAGCTTTCACCTGGTAAACATATTCCTGCAGTTGCTTGATCTGCTGCGGACGGTCCTTTCCTTTCAGTGAGGAAGCCGTCGGTAATTTGATCTTCTCCAGTGAAGTGTCGGCTTTCTTTACCTGGTCGATAAAGCGGTGGATGGCCTTTGTGCGCACTGCGAATACTACGCCTTCCGCCTGTTCCTGTCTTCCGCTGAGTACGCCGATGATCTCACCGTTCTTATTCAGCACAGGTCCGCCCGAGTTACCGGGGTTGGCGGTTACAGATAATTGGTAAGAGAGCGTGTCGCCGTTGAACCCGGTGAGGGCGCTCATATAACCCTGGTTGTACACGATGGTATTTCTTGGATAACCCAGTGTATAGATCTCTTCGGCGAGATCAGAAGCGGTTCTTTTGAAATTATAAGGCAATGATGAAGGCGACTGGAAGTCTTCGTCGTCTATCTTCAGCAATGCGAGGTCTTTGGAACCATCTACGGATATGATCCTTGCTTTGAATTCTTCGCCGCGGCTATTGACCACAACCACGTTAGACAAACCCTGCACTACGTGCGCGTTCGTGAGGATAAAGCCTCTTGTATCTATCAGGAAGCTGGAACCGTTATTTGTCTGGGTAATGCTTTCAGGTATCTTAGACTTCCGCACCTCGGTATTGAGGGCATCTGTTTTCTTCTGGAGGTTGTCCACCTTTCGGCTCAGTTCTGTGACAGCCCTGTTATTGGGCGCAGGAGATACGGCGACCACCACTACGCTGATCACCAGCGCGATCACACCACCCACAGAGGCGGCAATCGTAGCTACCCGCTTGTACTTTCTCCAAAGCTGTATCACTTTCGCTTTCGTGGTCTGGGAAGGGTTCTCGGTTATTTCACCTGTTTCAATCAGTTTGATATGCGCTTCGTGGAGATGGTGCTTGAGGTTCCGGTGCGCGGCATAAGTGTCCATCTGCTGGAGGAACATGCCATGCTCCACCACCATCTGGTCGATCTCGGGCGTGGTCTTGCGAAGGTTCTCGAAATACGCACGCTCTTCAGCGCTCATTTTGCCGCTGAGGTAGTTCTCGATCGCCTCTAAAAGTAGAATATCATCCATAATCACTCTCCTATATTAAACTGTGCAAAGAATAGTTTCTTTAGTCGCATCAGGCACTTATACTTCTGGTTCTTTGCGTTGTCCGCATTCGTATACCGGAACTCTTTCGCGATCTCCTGCATGTCTTTCTTCTGCAGGTAATAGGCTTCCAAAAGGCTTTTACAAGGTTCACCCAGGCTACTCAGCGCCCGGTCCATGATGGCGAACTCTGCGTTCTTTCGCTCATGCTCCTCCAGGTCTTCTTCCACCGCCACTGTCTCGCTCACACTGTCCGAGTCATATAAATACCGGCCGTTCTGCTGGAGTCTTTTCAGCCATAGTCTCCTGCACACCGAATACAGGTAGGTCTGTATGCGGCAGGTGAGAACGAATGACTGGCTTTGTGCCTTTTCGTAAAGAGCTATCATGGCTTCCTGGAAGACATCCCTGGCGTCGTCCGATGAGCCGTTGTTATTGATAATCAGCGAAAGGATAACCTGGAAATTCTCCTTATAGATCGTTTCTATGGCTTTCGAGTCGTTGTTGGCCAGTCCTTTCAGCAATAATTGTTCGTTGTACTCCGCTTTCACTGATCCGTTTTTAATACAGGAATGTGGATTAAGTAACCCACGGGTGCTGCAAATATTTTTAAAAAAGCTGATATTGTGATCGTTATCTTTAGGCCCCGGCCTAAAGGCCAATATTAACTTACCAAAACCAACAACAATGAAAAAATTCCTCTCTATGCTCGCTTTTGCAGCCATCATGGTTGCCTGTAACACTGGTGATGATGATGCAAAAGACAAAATCGACTCAGGTGCAGACGTAAAAAAAGATAAAATAGATTCTGCTGCTGAGGCTGCGAAAAAGAGAATTGACGACTCAATAAGAATGAAGGACTCCCTCGATAAGGTGAACAAGAAATAGTCTAACTATCAACACGTTATAGGCTGCCGCGTCCTGTGAGCAGCCTTTTTTTATTTTTTTTTCCGGGTACCGGGTTACCTTTTATCTCCCCGGGGTATTAAGCTAAAATTCACTCACAAAAACAACATTGTACAATGAAAAAGTTTTTATCAATGCTGGCTATTGCTGGTGTTATGGTTGCTTGCAACAGCGGTGACGACGAAGTAAATGGCGTTGACACTTCATCCCAGGCTTACAAAGATTCAGTAGCTGCTGCAAACGCTGCTAACAACCCTACTCCAGTAGTTGTTGTAAACGCTGATTCAATCAGGAAAGCTGACTCTGCTAGGGTTGCTGATTCACTGAAGAACATTAAGAAGTAATTGATATACCAGTTTCGTTTGCCGGCTGGTAGTTTGGAAGATTTTTTCATATGGCAAGCAATCGTTAGAGGCCGTTCCGTTTCCACGGGATG
>JAJTCI010000265.1 GCA_021323155.1 Chitinophagaceae bacterium
TTTCCGCTAACCAAATCCAATATCTATGTTCAAATCCAAAGGAAAAACCAGGACCACTGTATTTCCCGGCCAGACCAGTATTATCGGCAGCGAAATGGAGATCAAAGGCGAACTCATCGTCAATGCCGACATCCGCATCGATGGTAAACTCATCGGGAATATCACTTCTTCAGCACGCGTCGTACTTGGCGCCGGTGGCGTGATAGAAGGTAACGTGGTGGCACACCGCGCCGACATCAACGGAAAGGTCCACGGTAATATCAACGTGAAAGACCTGCTCAACCTGAGAACTGAAGCCGACGTGCGTGGGGATATCAGCGCGGGCAAACTCGCGATGGAACCTACCGTTCAATTCAATGGCAATTGTAAGATCGCGGGCCTGCAGCCCGCCCTGCAACTGGTAGAAGAACCCTCCAGCCTGCAGGCCGCAGTATAAAGATGCTTAGTCATGGGTCAAAAGCCGGCGTAATGGTTCGCCGGCTTTTCTTTTTGCATGCATTTCAAATGCGCGGTACGTGTAAATTAGCAGATGACCGTTCACCTGCTCATTAAAGGAAAAGTACAGGGCGTTTTTTACCGCGCCTCCGCGAAGGACGTAGCCAAAGACCTCCGGCTCTCCGGCTGGATACGCAATACCGCCGACGGGGATGTAGAATCTATGGTCACTGGTGATAAAGACCGCGTGGAGGAATTCGTTGCCTGGTGCAAGAAAGGACCTGCAAGAGCAGCCGTCACAAAAGTCGTCGTCACCGAAAAAGAGGAGGAGCAGTTCTTCAATTTCGTAATAGTCCGGTAAAAGCGATTGTCCAACTACATTACCCTTTTTTAAACGCCGGGTGAAACTGTTGCAACGTACTACGTAAAAAATCCCGGTCAAGATGGGTATATATCTCCGTCGTAGTAATACTTTCATGCCCCAGCATTTCCTGCACGGCACGGAGGTCGGCGCCGCCTTCTATCAGGTGCGTGGCAAACGAATGGCGGAAGGTATGCGGCGAGATCACCTTCTTAATGCCCGCCTTTCCTGCCAGGGCTTTAATGATATAAAATATCATTACCCTCGACAGCTTGCTGCCCCGCTTATTGAGGAACAGAACGTCATCGTTACCTTTTTTAACGTCCTGGTGCACGCGTACGTTCTCGCGGTACATCCTGATATGTTTTACTGCGTCGCCGCCGATTGGCACCAACCGCTCTTTATCTCCCTTTCCGGTTACCTTGATAAAACCCACGTCCAGGTACAGGTTGCTGATCTGCAGGTTGACCACCTCGCTCACCCGTAATCCCGAGCTGTACATCGTTTCAAGTATGGCTTTGTTGCGTGTTCCTTCGGCAGTACTCATGTCGATCTTACTGAGCATATTTTCTATCTCGTCCAGGTTGAGTACATCCGGTAGCTTCCGGCTGAGTTTTGGCGCCTCCAGGAGCGCGGATGGATCCGCAGTGATAATGTTTTCCAACAGGCAGTATTTGAAAAAACTGCGAAGGCCTGAAATGATCCGCGCCTGCGAGGTGGCTGACATACCCAACTCATTCAACCACTTCAGGAAACGTTGCAGGTCTTCCAACACAACCGCATCAGGAGATTTCATCATATGTGTGGCCTGGAAATAAGTGGTGAGTTTACCGATGTCACGGAGATACGATTCAACAGAGTTGTCGCTCAATGATTTTTCCAGCTGCAACCACGCCTTAAATCCTTTCGTATAAGCTTCCCACATCTGTTGAAAGAATGTATTTGATGGTTTAGCAATAATAACATTATTTCGTTCACACAGTAAAACGCACTATCCACAAATGTTACCGGTCAATTTTCGTTCGTTCAAACAGCGCGTGAGGCACAACCACAAATCCTTCAAAAAATTCCTCACGAAGATCGAAAAGAACCCGCCCAGGGGTCTCGATAAAATTGCCGACGACCTGAACACACACGCCTGGCAAAACGTTGACTGTCTTAGCTGCGCCAATTGCTGCAAAACGATGAGCCCTACGTTCACCAGGAAAGATATTCTCAGGATATCGAAACACGTAGGTATGACGGCCAAAGGATTCACGGAGAAATACCTGGAGTATGATAAGAAAGATAATGACTGGATCAATAAAAGTCGTCCCTGCCAGTTCCTCAACCTCCAGACGAACATGTGTTCGATCTATGACGTACGGCCAGCTGACTGCGCGGGATTCCCGCACCTCAACAAAAAGAAAATGGTGGATTACATCCACGTGCACAAGCAGAACGTTGAATATTGCCCGGCCACTTACCTGATGGTGGAACAAATGATGCAGCGCATCGACCTCGGGCCGCAACTTCCCGCCGTTAAGATCAAACGGATCACGCTTCAGAAATAAACATCCTCGATGTAAAAATACTCTACCGGCTCGCCGTTGTATATAGAGATCGCCACCACATCGAACTGTACGTATTTCCATTTGGGATTGCGGTATTGGTATTCCTCGGCCGCATTGCGCAGGCTCTTCATCTTATCGAAACTCATGCTCTCCTCCGGCTTGCCGTATTTACCGGATGTGCGCGTCTTCACCTCGAAAAAATGCAACCGGTCATTCTTCGAGGCGATGATATCTACTTCCCAATGCCGGAATCGCCAGTTGCGTTCCAGGATTGAAAATCCTTGCTGCACCAGGTAAGCCGCGGCCATCTCCTCACCCTTCGATCCTGTATCCTTATTCCCCATATATTTACAAGGTACATATGAAGATCGACCCGCGTAATATTTACAAATTAAATGGAGTGGCGCAACATTATGCCTGGGGAGGTTTCGAATTTATCCCTGCGCTACTGGGCGTGGAAAACACAGGCAGACAACCATTTGCCGAGTATTGGATGGGCGCACACGCTTCTGCGCCCTCAATGCTGAACAACGCTCAACAAACATTTAAGTTGAACGAAGTATTTGCTGCCCAGCCGCACCTTCTAGGCGACCATGTGCGACACGCGTTCCACCACCTTCCCTATCTGTTTAAAGTACTGGATGTACGGGAAATGCTTTCTATCCAGGTGCACCCGGACAAGGAAGAAGCTTTGAAAGGTTTTGACAACGAAGAATCAATGGGAATCGAACTCAACGCCCCCAACCGGAATTACAAAGACCGTAATCACAAGCCGGAAGTTATGGTCGCCCTTGGCGATTTCTGGCTCCTGCATGGCTTTAAGCAGCCCGGCGAATTAAAACAAACACTTACTGACGTACCGCAGCTCCGTTCACTGCTCCCTATTTTTGAAGAAACAGGTTACAGCGGGCTTTACCGCCACGTAATGGAACTGCCAGTCGCGGAATCAGACGCGATGCTGCAAACACTGGTGCAAAAAGAAGTGCGCCGGCGTAGTTTTCATGAATCTGAAAAAACGGAACCAGGATACTGGGTGGGGGAATACTACCTGAACAGGCCGGCTAAGCATATCGACAAGGGCGTATTTGCGATTTACTTCCTCAACATCGTATTTCTCGAACGCAACCAGGGCATTTTCCAGGGCGCGGGTGTTCCGCATGCTTACCTGCAGGGACAAAACGTTGAACTGATGGCCAACAGCGATAACGTATTGCGTGGCGGCCTCACCTCCAAACATGTCGATACTGCCGAACTGATACGG
>JAJTCI010000266.1 GCA_021323155.1 Chitinophagaceae bacterium
AGGACCCGGGTGGCTTGTTTGGAAATGAACTTTGAGGGGCTGCAGGCTGAGGCGAGAATAAGAAATAAGAAATAAGGAACAAAAAATAAGAAAGTCTTTCCCTGCTGAGAACCCATATTCGGCTGAAGTGCTTTCGACGCGAGGGGCGATGACATAGAAGACGGGTGTTAGAAAAAAAATATGATTTATGAATGAAGAAGTATGAATAACTATTCAATGCCGGAGCATTCAGAATTCATAATTATTAATTCTTAATTATCGTTCAGCTTCTTTCCACCGCCCGCATCCACCGCTCCGGAATATCGTTGCTGGCCGCGGTTATATAATCATACTGGCTGCAGGCAATGTACCGCCCATCCGGCATGTGCATCCACCAGCGACCGGTACGCTTGCTTTGCAGGAAGGTCGCTTCTACTTCCGCGAAAGCGAGGCGGAATTCATTGTATTCATTGCGATTGTTGAGCTGCGCCTCCTGCTTACCGCGGTATACACCATCCATCAGGTACCACAACATATGCGACACCTGTTTCGCCGTAAGCGCGTCAAGGTCTTTGGAAGGATCATAACCATAAATACCTACAGTGGTCATGTCGGGCGCCATACCGGCGTATTGCATGATGATGCAGGCTTCTTCGCCGGTAAGACCATTGGGTGTTAAGCGATTTGCGGGCGCGTGTGCATGTTGTATTGCCGCGATATCGAAGCTCAGCATATTTGAATTACGGATCACCGGCTCCATCTCTTCCATATTCTCCTTTACCCGTCCTACCCGGTAACAATCGAAGCGGAGCTTATCGATCGTCTCCAGCATATGAGGGTGGACAAAGTAACTCTGGAAACCGATATGGTTGTAGTGCCGTATAAAGTTCGGCTCCCCGGTCAGCATCTCCATCAGGAAATTGTCCGCCGCGAAACGGCTCTCCATATTCAGGTCGATGCGGGCGTCCACGCAGGAGGCCTCCACTACTTTTCTTAAGGACCGGTAGGCCTGGTATTGCGCCAGCGTGATGTCATGTGACCCACCCAGGATGACCACGCGCTTGCGGTGCTCTACGAGCTCAGATACGACCGACTTCAATGCAGCGTAGGAGTCAGCCAGTGACGCCGCGGGCTTAATATTACCCACGTCCGCCACTTTTACATTGGCGTGCCAGTGATAGAGAGAATAATATTCCTTACGAATCGCATCGGGCGCAGATGTAGAGAATTCACCGGCATTGCCTGCGCCACGCGTTTCACCGCAACCAACGATAACGATGTCTGCCTCGTTGACGTCCGGAAAGGCTTCGTCATGCAGGTATATATTGCTGCCGATCTGGTTGTTGCGGTACCCCTCATCATCGGAAAGTTCGTGTACGTTCAGTGGCTGGAGAAAATCAATAATGGTATGCAGCGACATCCGGCGGGGTTTGCCGCAAACATAAGGTTAAAACAGGAAATCTTTAACATCCATTAACCCGGCATTGGTGTTGTCAGCAGGGCATCTCATTAAATTTGCCATAGATGAATCCTGCCTTCCGATATATACTCTGCCTTGGGCTTTTGTTTTCCTGTTCGGTAACGATAGCGCAGGTGCAGTTCGAGATTTCGGTTAACGCGAAGCAGATCGGCAGGAAAGATCGCCTGGAAGTGAAGTATGACATTTCCGGCAGTGAGAACCTTTCTGGATTTAAGGCTCCCTATTTTAAAGACTGGAAAGTGATCACAGGGCCGCAGAACGGCCTGCAAAAGATCAATATCAATGGTAGCAAGACAACCATCGTTAGCTACATCTATACACTTTCTCCCAAATCTACCGGGACGCTTATTGTACCCCCAACGGGTATTACTGTGAACGGCAGGAAGATGGAATGCAAACCGGTTGAAATTACCGTAGCAAAACAGGATCACCTGGATGATGTGATCCCACCAGGATCGCGGATGCCCGGCAGCTACTACCTGGACAATGAAGACAACACCAGCGAATTCTCTGATGACATACTGAAGGCGGGTGAAGACCCGATCAGGAAGATCCGCGACAATCTCTTTATTAAAGTAATCCCCAGTAAAACCCGGTGTTATCTAGGCGAACCGGTTCTGGTGACGTATAAGTTATACACGAGGCTCGCTTCCAAATCAATCGTTGTGAAGCAACCCTCATTTACCGGTTGCACCGTAAGTGAGATGACGACGAATGAGAATGACCCGGAGAAGCGGAAAACAGAAACAGTAAACGGAAAAGTATATACGAGCCACATGATCCGTAAAGTGCAATTATTCCCTTTGCAGGCGGGGACAATGGGAGTAGGACCGGTGTCCGTTGAGAACGCCGTAACCTTTTTAACAAGCAGCAACGAGTTCCGGGAACTGTATTATGGCATGGATGCCGGGAAGGAGTTTAAACTCACACTCAGCACAGACCCGGTGTCGATAGATGTGTTGCCACTTCCCGATCTTAAAAAAAATACGGCGATCGGCAATTTTGGGATCACTGTTGGTCTTAAAAAGAACACGATCGCGGCAAACGAAACAAATGCATTGGTTGTAACCATATCAGGCAATGGCAATTTCAGGTCGGTAGCCTTACCGGATATTAAATGGCCGGCCAATACCTATTCATTCGACCCGGTAGAAACCGAGGATGTTGACAGGTTGAGTTTCCCATTGCAAGGCACCAAGACTTACGAAATACCATTCGAGGTGAGCGTTGTTGGTAAAACCAGCTTTGAACCGTTCTCTTTCACGTATTTTGATCCGTTGAAAGGCAGTTACCATACTATATCAAGCCCACGCCTCCAGCTAACAGTAACACCTGCCATTGAAAAAAAGTTGCAGCAATCAGTGGCCGCAATTACGAATAAATCTTTGGCGGTGCCGCAGCGTTCGCACGGGAAATGATCCACTCTAATACGGGCAATCAATTCCTGTTGCTGGATGTATTACAGGAGTGCAACAAGATGATCTACACCCCTGCGTTTTCAACGAGCCGGGGAGAAATAATGGAGAAGTTACGACAGGCGATCGCCTAATCAGTGTATTTATATCCAACACCCCGAACAGAATGGAAGTATTGGGGATTGCGGCTGTCTGCTTCAAAATACTTTCGGAAATTCAGGATGAAATTATCGATGGTGCGGGTAGCGGGATAAACGTTGTATCCCCACACAACCTGCAGTATCTTTTCGCGCGTCACCACATCCCCTTTGTTTTCAATAAGTAGTTTCAGCAGCATCGATTCCTTCTTACTAAGCTGTATCTTCTCTCCTTTATAGGTAACCGCTTCCTGCGCCCTGAAGTCAACATTGTTACTGCCGAAGCTGTACACATCACCCACCTTTTCCTGCACCTGCATCTTCTTGTTCTTCAGGATAAGCTTTTCCACCCGCAGCAGTAATTCCTCCAGGTTGAACGGCTTGGTGAGATAGTCGTCAGCGCCTTTTCTCAGCCCCATGACTTTATCCGCGCTGGAGCTTTTGGCGCTCAACATCAGTATAGGTACGTCTATATTCTTTATCCGGATGCTTTCCGTAACCGATATTCCATCGATCTCCGGCAGCATGATATCCATTATGATCAGGTCAAAGTATTCGTTCTGCACCGCCTTGAGCGCCTGCGTTCCATCGAAAGCAGATGACACCTCGTACCCTTCCATCTCCAGGTTCAGCCTGAGCGTTTCATGAAGGTTTTCTTCGTCCTCCACCACCAGCACCGATCCCTTACTGTTCTCTCTCATTTGTCTTTAAATGTGACTGTAAAAATACTGCCTTGGGGTTGATTATCTTTCACAATGATCTGCCCTTTGTGCGCCTCCGCAATTTTCTTTGAGAGGTAAAGACCGAGGCCGGTTCCGTGTGTTTTTCTGGTGTTTTCATTTCCTACCCGGTAGAACTTAGTAAATACCCGCTGTTTTTCTTCACCCGCGATGCCGATGCCTTCATCCACCACCCGCAACTCTATCAGGTCTTTCTCCTGGTGCAATTCAAGCCGCACCTGCTTCTCCCGCGGCGAATATTTAAGCGCGTTCTCCACCAGGTTATTCATCATCATTTTCAAAAGCAGGCTCTCACCATTCATGTATACTTCGGGTTCTATCAACGATGTAATATGCCTGAGGGGGTAGCGGTTCGAGAACTCTGCCAGGACTTCCATCGCAATGGCGCTGAGGTCCACCTCCTGCTTAAAAGTAGTATAGTTACCGCCTTCCAATTGCGCCGCGAGCAGGATATTGCTGGACAGGTTGTTCAGGCGATTCACTTCCTGCAGGCTGTGGCGGATCAGTTTATCCCGTGTTTCATCTTCCAGCTGCCTTCGAAGCAGGGTCTCCAGATTGAGTTGAGTGACCGCGATGGGAGTCTTCAGTTCATGCGTTATCGCCATCATGAAATTCTCCTGTTGCTGTGACAGCCGGATCTGTTTCCGCGTGGCGCGGTAGACAAACACGGCACCGATCAGGATCACGACAAGGAAAGTGGCACCTTCTCCCAGGTACTGGTTGTTTTTCCGCCGCCATTCATCATTTGCCTTGTGGGTCTTTTCATCAAATTGAGGATCGTTCCTTTCAATAGAAGTGCCCTTTAACCGTCTAATAGTATCGTTCTGCGCCCGCAACGTGATGAACCAAAAAATAAGCGCGGCGATAATATATACAAGGAGGAACCAGTAAATAAAGGTGATGAGTGCAAGTCGTCTTTTTTTCTGGACGTTCATTACTGGATTTTTTCAACCCTGATCCCGGCGTTGAGCACATGTGGCAGCGGGTCTTCGCGCATCACCTGTTGGATCGTGAATGTATAGGTAGCGGGTTGTCTGGTCTGAAGCGTGTCAAAAAGGAGGCGATGTTCAATAATGTCGTCGACCGCCGTACCTAGCCATTTAAAATTGTCAGACAAAATGAATTCCGATTTAAACCGGATCGCTGAGTCTGTATTTTTACGCACCTGCATATTCAACCAGATGTTTTGCCAGCGATAGGCATCAGCGTGCCGGAAAACGAAATATACTTTATAAAGGGAAGAATCCGTGACACTGAAACGGAATGAGTCCACCTGGGCCTTGCGCCATTCGTGGCGCGGAAAGAAAGCCAGTTTCTCGTACACCCCGTTGGTGGTACAGGCTGAAAAAATTACCAATGCAGTAATAACGACGAGCACGCTCCGCTTCATGCCGCTAAATTATTCTATAAAACGTTTAATACCTGCTCTTTTGCCTTTTCCAGTTCATCTTTCATCAATACCACGCTTTTTTGCACCTCGGAGTCGTAGGCTTTCGAACCCGTAGTATTGATCTCGCGCCCGATTTCCTGGAGGATAAATGAGAGCTTCTTGCCTTTGCTGGCCTCGTCCTCCTGCATGATCTGCCGGAAATAGTCACAATGGTTCTTTAACCGCACCTGTTCTTCGCTGATATCGATCTTCTCTATGTAATAAATGAGTTCCTGTTCCAGCCTGTTCCGGTCATAATTCTCCTTGCCCACGTTCTCCTCGACCACTTTCACCAGGCCTTCCCTGATCTTTGCGCGCCGGGCTGGTTCGATCTTGCGGATCTCTTCCTGTAATAGTTCGATCTTATCTATGCGCTGCGCCAGGTCTTCCGCCATTACCCGACCTTCTTCTTTTCGGTGTTCATTCAATTCCCGGAGCGCCTGCTTTAATACGCTACTGAATAAATCCCATTCCTCTTCACTCAACACCTCGCTGGTCGCCGATATTACTTCGGGCAGTTTCAGCAGCGTGCCCAGGATCGAAGATGTGTCAAGGTTAAGTTCTTTTGCCAGTTCGGCAACCGGCTTGTAATAAGCTTTTACCAATTCGGTATTGATAGATACAGGCTTGGCAGCCCCATTTTGCTTCAACGTTATCACGCATTCCACGCTACCCCGTTGCAGTGATTCACTCAGCATACCCCGTACGTCGAATTCATATGGCTTTAACATCGACGGTATCGTAAGCCGCAGGTCGTACTGCTTGCCATTCAGCGAACGAACTTCCACTAAAAATGTTTTACCTCCGATGGTCTGTTCTGCCCTGCCGTAACCGGTCATGGAGTATAATACCATAATTTAAGTTATGGGTAAATGTAAGGCAAGAAATTTATGTGGCGGGCTTTAGTTTCATGGCATCGACTGTTGTGTCACTCACTTCGGCGTTCCGAAATAAGATCAACACATCGTTCTTGCGCCAGATGTCTAATAGAGATAATCGTACTGTTGACCCAGGATCAACTTATCATCGGCACCCAGCCACTTATTAAGGACTGTGGCGTAGACGGCAGGTCACCACCAATAAAGAACATATTGTTCGCCGTGCCGTGATCGGTTCCGGCGCTTCCATTCTGCGACACCCTTCTTCCAAATTCGCTGAAGGTCATCAGCAATACATCCTGGAAGCGATTGTTCTTTTTGAGGTCTTTGGTAAACGCGGAGATCGCGTCGTTCATTTCCTTGAACAGGCGCTGCTGCTGGTTTTGCTGGTTGATGTGGGTATCGAAGCTTCCAAGGCTCACGTAATACACTTTCGTATTTATGTCAGAAAAGATGAGCGAGGAGATGGTCTTGAAACTATTACCCAGTTCTGTCTTCGGATACTCTCCACCAGAAGGCCGTAGCTTGCTTTGCTGGAAAATATAGTCTGCGCTGCTGACGGTTTCGGCCATTGTCTTGTACAAATAATCCACCGGGCGCTCATGTTCGTGATCGTGCTGGTGTTGTTTGACAAGGTCCTTATAGTATTTTTCGTGGCTGGTGTTATACAACCTGCGGGGGTCTTTAAATGCAAGTCCTTTTACATCATCTCCTTTCAGCGCCAGGCTCAGCACGTCGTCTATCTCCAGTGCCTGCGTCGGTTTGTCGCAACCTTTACATTGCGCATCCAGGTATCGACCCACCCAACCCGAGTTGAGGTATTCATTGGATTGAGACGCGGTGTGCCAGATATCCATGCTGCGAAAGTGGCTTCGATCAGGGTTGGGATACCCAACGGAGTTCATAATTCCGAGGTTTCCGTCATGATACAAATCGGCGAACGCTTTAAGTTCAGGGTGGAGCCCTGCCTCATCTGTCAGAGATAGGGCTTTGTCTTTCGTAATACCGAGTTTAGGACGCTCGCGGTAGTAAATATCGTTGCGCACCGGCACTACTGTATTCAGGCCGTCGTTGCCACCGCTCAGTTGCAGTATCACCAGCACTTTGTTCCCCGGAGGTACCATTTGCAATCCCTGGCCTTCGAAAGCTTTCAGGAATTTCGGCATAAAGAAAGAAGCCGTTGCCAGCGAACCGGCCTGTAGGAATTGTCTGCGTTTGATTTGAACCATAAAGGAAACTTTAGGCCCGGCACTGGCGTAACGCCTGCTGCCTGGGGCTGTCAACATAATTGGTATTCAGGTGTACTCATTAATGCCACGGTGGCGGATTTGATATAGCTTTCCCTGCTGGCACTATCGATAAGCGTCTTTACCGATTGCTCGCTAACCGCACCGGGCCGCGTCTGCAACACCACCGCCTCGATCACATCGTATAAATGCTCCCGGGAAACACCGTCAAACTGCTTGGCGTATTTCTGCCAGTCCACGTTGGCGCGTACCTGGAAACCCGTCTTCGCCATCGAGTTCAGGTTCTTCTTTTTATAATTATCCTTCATGCCCATCTGCTGATCATCATCGTCCTTTACATTCAGCTCGAACGTATCGTCGTCTTTGATCAATTGAGGGATCCGCAGCCTGAGCATGAGTGATGAGCTGTCGATCCAGTTCTTTCCCCCCGGCCAGCCGGCTACATTAGGCGGATAGAAAAGCACCTGGCCAAGTGCCCTTTGGAAAAGCAACTGTAATTGCTCTGCTTCTATCTCCATCGGCAACAACCTTCGGATGCCCACGAGCAAATCGACCGGGCTTTTGATATTAGCCGCCATGTTCTTCTCATCGTAAAACCACTCGCTCGTAAAAATATCTTTAAGGAGTGCGCTGATATTATAGCCCCCCTGGTAGAACCTATCCGCCAGCCACGTTATCTTAGCTTCATCCACCTTGCTCTCATTAACGAAAAAGCGATAGATCTTGCGGGTAATGTATTTAGCAGTCTGCTTCTGCTCCAATAATATATTAAGAACGTCGTCCCCGTCAAAATTGCCTGTTTTACCCAGTATGGTCTTCTGGCCCTTATCATGTTGGAACTTGCGGAATACAAACTCGCCTTTGAAGTCGAAGGCCCAGCCCGTGAATGCCCTGGCCGCTTCTTTAATGTCGTTCTCCGTGTAATTGCCACGACCAAGCGTGAACAATTCCATCACCTCCCGGGCGAAATTTTCGTTGGGATGCTTTTTCTTGTTTTGCTGGTTATTGAGAAAACCAAGCATGGAAGCCGATTTACTCACGGCTTTCAGCAGGTCACCGAAATTGCCGAGGGCGTTATTCCTGATTTCGTCGAGTAACAACTGCTGGAAAAATATATTCACATCCCGGCAGGCAAAATGGCCATGCCAGAACAGTGCTGTCTTCTCACGCAGTTGCGCGTCGGTGCTCACCATTTCGTTCATTTTTTCCTGGCCTCGCCATCCAGGCCGTTCTTTCGCATTTCCTCCATTTTCACGGCATCAGTCACACCCATGAATAGCCCTTTCAACGAATTATCCGCCACGTCGAAATACGGCGGTTTTTTAGCTGAGGCTTTTTCGAGAGCAGCGTATATCTTTTGCGGCGAATGGCCAGCAAGGTTCTTCAGGTCCTCGGCAGCGGCTCCAAAGCCCGCCCGCCAAAACAGGTGCTGGTTTTTCATTTGTGTGGTAACGGCCATCTGGTGAGATTGAGTTGAATTGACCCAATAAGGATACAAAAGTTTAACAGGTCTGTAAATTAATGTTTATTCCCTTGTCCGCCAGCCTGCTGTAGGATGCCAACATCGGTTTGCTCATCCGGGTTCGGGCATATGGCAAGCTTCTGTATTTTTACTCAATGAAGGTTAGGGCCTTAAAATATATATACCCCTTCCTGTTGTTCATTTTTTGCTGGGTGAGCTTCTCATCACATGGGTGGATTACCCTCCTGCCGGTGATATGGTCCTATTTGATCATCCCGATATGGGAACTGCTTATTCAGCCCGACGCCAGCAACCTGGAGGCCGCGGAAGAAGAAGTCGCAAAGGACGACCCGGTGTACGATTATATTTTATATGCCACCGTTCCGCTTCATTATGCTTCGCTTTTATACTTCCTGGTTTCATTGCTCCAGCCGGACCTGGGGATGGTGGATTATATCGGGCGCACGCTCTCAATGGGGTTGCTTTGCGGGATCTTCGGCATCAACGTGGCACATGAACTCGGCCATCGCGCCACCAAATTCGAGCAGGCACTCGCGAAGATCATGTTGTTGTCTTCACAATACATGCATTTCTTCATCGAACACAATAAAGGGCATCATAAGCGGGTGGCGACTAAAGAAGATCCTGCCTCCGCACGGCTCAATGAATCGTTATTTGAATTTTATATTCGCACCATTATTTTCTCTTATATCAGTGCGTGGCGGATTGAACGAAGAGATTTGTCGAAAAAAG
>JAJTCI010000027.1 GCA_021323155.1 Chitinophagaceae bacterium
GAATGCTTCGCGGGCTTTATGAAGAAGAAGCGCCCGCCACAAACATCCTTGCTTCAAAAGACATTGAGGCGGAAGATTACAGCCGCGGGCCGATCAGCGAATACAAGGAGGAAATGGTGTTGAACAGCCAGCCTGCGCACCCGAAAACGAAAGCAAAAAAGAATACGGGTGTACCAGAGCCCCCACCTCCCCCGGCACCGCCCGCACCCCCTGTAATTTCATCGAAGGCCGTGCCGCCCCCACCGGTGCCTGCTCCGGGTGAGAACGAAAAGATGCTCCCTCCACCTGTGCCACCACAGACCGATTCGATGGTCGTAGCGGAAGAGCCGGGGATCCCTGAGGTAATGCCACCAAAGCCACTTTCATTTGAAAGTTTTTCCCGTGCGCCGTTGAAGTCTAAGAAGCCGAAAGGAAAAAAGGGAAGTAACTAATTATTTGTTCAGCCGTCATAGTAGTCTGATACAAGTTGGGAGTATCAGTGTTTGCTAAAGCCGTCCTGTTTCAGCAGGATGGCTTATTTTTTCCGTGTGGGTGAAGGGGATTGTATCGCCGGGTTGTTGGTGATCACAGCAGGAGGAGGCGGATTGCCCTTTGTGTCTTTCCACCGGAAAGTATTGATCAGGTGCCGCATATCCTGGGCCACGAAATCGTTGACAATACCGATGGAATCTTCCTTTGGTGAAGCATCAAAATACAATGCACCTCTTAAAAAATGGTTCACGGAATCCGTCAGGAAGAACTGGTACGCGGTGGCCACATCTCCGCCAACTTTGAAAAACATTCCCTTTACCTTATTTGGCGTGATCATCAGTGAATCATCGATAGAGTAAGCGCGCTGGCTGTGCTTATTGGTGAGACTGAAAGCGTCCTGGAATAACTTCTCCAGTTTGTTCGGACCGATCTGTTTGTAGCTGATGTAGATCTTCCCATGGAACTGCGGAAATTCCACGTTAACCCACCATGGGTTTTCAGTGGCCTCGCCAAAGAAAGTGCTGTCCTTTACAATATTGCTGTATACGGGGTATTCGAATGAATAGGGATACCCGGCCTGGTCGAAGGCGCGGTATTCTTTTTCCGGGAATGGGATCTCAAAATATCCTTTTGGCTTCTGCGTAAAAGGACTGTTGCAGGCAGCGATGCACAGGACGCAGGCGACAGTCGCCAGGATAAACAATGACAAGTTCCAAGGTCTTTTTATTGAACGGGCGTATCGCATCAGTCCGTCAGGCATATGCATCAAAGCTATTGCAAGCGCATTTTAATGGTCGCTTTTATTTTGTTAAGCCTGTTCTTTTCAACTTCTATAACGGTAAATTCAAAGTCGCCGCACGGAACGGTTTTGTTCACCGGTGGTATGTCGCCCGCCAGTTCCAAAACCAGCCCGGCAAGGGAATCACTTTCTCCTTTGACTTCATCGAAAGTGTCGATCGAGAGGCCCATAATACGGCAGACATCCGTGATAGGCGTCTTCCCTTCGAAAATATAGTTATTGTCATCCAGCTTTTTGTAATTCGATTCTTCCTCGTCGAATTCGTCTTTGATCTCGCCGATGATCTCTTCCAGGATATCTTCCAGGGTAACGATGCCACTGGTGCCGCCGAATTCGTCCACAACGATGGCGAAGTGTATCCGGCGCGATTGAAACTCCTGCAGCAGGTCTTCGATCAGCTTTTGCTCATGAACAAAATAAGGCGGGCGTAATAACCGGTGCCAGTCAAAGTCCTGTCGACCGTCCAGGTAAGGTAAAAGGTCCTTTGTGTACAATATCCCTGCTACCTGGTCCAGTGTGTCATTATATACCGGCAGCCTGCTGTAATGTAACTCTTCTACCTGTTTCACCAGGTCTTCCAACGCAGTATCGTAATCGATGCCGTGCACATCCAACCTTCCCCGCATCACCTGTTTTACAGTGATGTCACCGAACTTCACGATCCCTTTCAGTATATTCTTCTCTTTGGAGTCGGTGAGGTCGATCGCGTCATTCATTTCCTCCTGGCTATAGGCACCGTTCTTTTTATTGGCCAGCATACGTTCGATCACATCCGAAAAGCGGCTCATCCAGCTACTAATGCCTTTGAACAGATAGAATACCACTTCAATAAACGGGGCCACGTCTTTCGCGAAGCGGATATTATTCTGCGTAGCCATCACCTTGGGCATGATCTCGCCAAAGAGTACGAGCATAAAAGTTACCGCTACCACCTTCACCAGGAATTCGACCACCTGGTTGGTGAATGGAAAAAGATCATCGATCAGCAGGTTGGAAATGATGATGATCGAAATATTCACAAGACTGTTCCCGATAAGCATCGAACCAAGGAGCGCTTTGGGATGCTCCATCAGGTCGACGATCTTGTCATAGACCGGCAGCTGCTTCGTCTTAAGATGATTGATGTCTTTAAACGTCAGTGAAAAAAAAGCGACTTCCGCGCCGGCAATAATAAAAGAGAACAAGAGGAGAAACAAAAGCAATACAGCCAGTACCGTCGTGCCTTGTGGGTTTGCAGCAAAAAATAGAAATGGAAACTCTACGACGGGGTGATAATCCAACGCACAAATTTTTAATGAAAAATAGCAGCCGGGCTGCTTTTGCCACTAATCAAAAGGGTAGCGTCTCGGATGATTCTCCAAGTGGTGGTGGCACATCCTCGCTGGCAAAACCTTCGATGCCATCCTGGCCGATAGCGGCCATATGGCCGTGACCGTCGCCTCTTTTATCCAGCATGATCAGGTTGTCACCCACTACTTCTGTGGCGAATTTCTTATTGCCCTCTTTATCTTCCCAGCTTCTTGTGCGCAGTCGACCCTCTACATAGATGAGACTGCCTTTGTGCAGGTATTTTTGAGCAAGTTCAGCCAGCCCGCGCCAGAGCACTACGGTATGCCACTCGGTTTGTGATACCAGTTTTCCTGTGCGGTCTTTATATGTTTCTGTTGTGGCGAGTGGAAACTTAGCGACGGCGATATTTCCTTCCAGGTGCTGTACATCCGGGTCTTTTCCCAGGTTACCGATCAGCATGACTCTATTAACCCCTCTCATACGTTAGTTTTTTGTTCATCTAAAGGATAGATTACTTTTAAAATTAGCCTTTTTTGCAAAATAAAAGAATTGTCTGCGAATTTTTTTGGCCCAAGGTTTTGACCCTCAGTCGTCTTAATGGCTGCGCGGCTTCGATTTCCGGACACTTTCATGGGCAGCAGGCGCCGGCTTTTCCAGCGCAGGCATTCCCTCCAGGAACTGGTTGATAAATCGCGGGAAAGCAAGCCGGGCGATCTGTTTGCCCGTTACCGGGTCATAATGTTCCAGCTGTTGCGGCAAACGGCGCAGTTCAACCTGGAAGAACTGGCCCTGGATCTTCTGGTGGGTGAGCTGCTGCGATTGCAGCGGGGAAATATGTTTTAGCCGGAAGCGAGTTACGCCTAGCTGGTCCCGCATCCAGGCGTTCAGCTTTTGCGCGTCCCACTCCAACTCCTCAGGGCTCTCGAAAAGATAGAATTCGTTCAGGTTTTGCCAGATGTCGTTACCTGTCCGGCGGCGGACGAAGTACGTTCCCTCCAGCTCGAAAAGGAAGTAATAGAACCAACGATATTTTTTCCGGAGAACCTTCTCTTTTACCGGTAACTGGTTCACCAGGCCGTTGTTAAATGCCTTGCAGATCTTTCTCATTGGGCAACTACTGCATGCAGGGACCATCGGTTTGCAAACCGTAGCACCAAAGTCCATGATGGCCTGGTTGTATTCCCCCGGGTTTTGCCGGTCAAGGTTGGATGAAGCGATGGCGGTGAATTCATTTTTGCCACCTGTAGTATCGATCGGTGTATCCACACCATAAACGCGGGCAAGTACGCGAAACACATTGCCATCCAGGACTGCGTAAGGCAGGTTATAGGCAAAAGACGAGATGGCGGAGGCGATATACGGTCCCACCCCTTTCAGTTGAAGGATAGAGTCATAAGTATCCGGGAACTTTCCTTTGCGATCCGCGGCTATTTCTCTTGCCGTAGCCAACAGGTTCTTGCACCTGCTGTAGTAGCCGAGCCCCTCCCATAGTTTATAGACCTCGTCGTCTTTGGCTTTGGCCAGCTTTAAGATGGTAGGATAGCGTTCGACAAATCGCCGGTAATAGCCAAGTCCCTGTTCCACACGGGTTTGTTGAAGTATCACCTCACTCAGCCAGATGCGGTAAGGGTCTTTTTCGCCCTTCCAGGGCATTTCCCTTGAATTTTTATCGCGATTCCACCGCAGGAGCAGCTTTGTAAAGCTGGATTTCATCCGGCAAATAAACTAAGAGCTGCTTTTCCGGCACAGAATTCCGGGGTATAAATAGCAGGAAATTCCATTTTTTATTCAAAAACCTAGCGCTGAGCCTACAATAACTTAAAAAAAAGTTGCATTTTATAATCGGCTGGCATCTTTGTTGTAATTTAGTATTCCTAATATTCAATTAAAAATCAACACGTAATATGAGAAAGTCCGATCTGATCAACAATATCTCTGAAAAGACGGGCATCCCTAAAGTTGATGTCCTGGTCTCACTCGAGTCTTTCTTTAAAGAGGTGAAAGACAATCTCTCTAAAGGAGAAAACATATACATCAGGGGCTTCGGTAGCTTTATCACCAAGAAGCGGGCAGCCAAGATCGGTCGTAACATCAAGAAAAACATTGCTGTTGAGATCCCCGAGCACTATATACCGGCTTTCAAACCGTCCAAAGAATTTGTGAACGAGGTGAAAGAGAAGATCCAACCCGGTACTTTTGTGCCAAAAGGACAAAGTGAAAACGACGAAGAAGATTAATCCTCAGCTCCTGCTTGCAGGATGCGGCATCATTCTTTTCTCTCTCTTATTTATCTTCGGCAAAACTGTTGCGAAAAAGGATAAACCTGCGCAGGATCAACCTGTTAGCGGGGCGAATCTTTCCTTCTCCCAGGTGATGCTGGACCTTAAGGGCCGGCTCACTCCTTCGCAGAACGATTATATCACCAAACTCGAGAATTCAGTCACCAGGGGCGCCGTAAAAGAGCAGCAGATCCACGTGAATCACCAGTTAGCAGCGTTTTGGCGGGACAGCCTTAACGCATTTTTACCGTATGCCTGGTACACGGGAGAGGCCGCTAAGTTGGAAAATTCTGAAAAAAGCCTCACATTTGCAGCCCATTTGATGGAAAGCCGTTTGCGCGCATGGGATGATAACCCTGCTTTGCAAAACCTGTTGGCCTCGAATGCTAAAGTTCTTTTCGAAAAGGCGCTGGCCATCAACCCGGCGAACGATTCGAGTGTGATCGGTCTGGGTGCATGCATCATTTTTGGAGGCGTCGCCGACAACCCGATGGAAGGAATCCAGAAAGTGAGGGTGATCGCTGAGAAAGACCCGGGTAATGTATACGCGCAGAAAGTGCTTGCGTTCGGGGGACTGAAGACCGGCCAGCTGGACAAGGCGATCGAAAGGTTCAGGATCGTCCTCGAAAAGGAGCCTGGTAATATCGAAGTGTTGTACAGGTTAACGGAGGCTTACGAAAGAAAAGGCGATAAGAAGAGTGCCATTACCTATTACAGGCAGCTCCTTGCGCTGGCAAAATCGGAAGAAGAGCGGGATGCGATCGAACACCGGATCACCGAACTGAATAAATAAACATATTAACTAACAAGAAAATCATTATTGAGTATGCCTTGCGGTAAAAAGAGAAAGCGTCATAAGATCGCTACCCATAAACGCAAAAAAAGACTAAGAAAGAATCGTCATAAGAAGAAGAACAAATAATTCTTCTCTACTGTCATTCAAATGCCGGGGCGTTTGTCATCCCGGCATTTGAAACTTTCAGGCCACACTTTCATCGCTGCAACTTTACCTTTTCCCTCCTTTAACCTTATCAGTGGCAGGATTTGATAGTATGATAATAGCTACGGCTATATATTGTTATGACTCAATAACGATTGCAGATTAAAGTTGCGAAAGAAGTGAACAAAGAACTAATCATCAACGTGGCTCCAACAGGCGTGGAGATCGCGTTACTTGAAGAAAAAAAACTGGTGGAGTTGCATTACGAGAAAGCGGATGCAAGTTTCGCCGTGGGAGACCTTTACCTTGGTAAGGTCAAGAAACTGATCCCAGGCCTCAACGCCGCGTTTGTTGACGTGGGTTACGAAAAGGATGCCTTTCTCCATTACACAGACCTTAGCCCGTTTGCGCGCTCAATCCTTAAGTTCACCAGCTACGCCATGGGCGATAAGAGTGGTGAATACGATTTTGCCAAGTTCCAGATAGAGCCCGAGATCATCAAGACCGGTAAGATCAACGAAGTCCTGAACGGGAAACCCAATGTGCTGGTCCAGATATTAAAAGAACCCATCGCCGCAAAGGGACCCAGGCTGAGTTGCGAAATATCCTTACCCGGCAGGTTCGTGGTAGTAACGCCGTTTAACGAGATCGTGGCTGTCTCTAAAAAGATCCATTCTTCCGAAGAGCGGAAGCGCCTGCATAAGATCGTTGAAGCGATCCGGCCAAAGAACTTCGGCGTGATCGTTCGTACGGCGGCCGAAGGAAAGAAGACCGCGGAGCTGCATGAAGACCTTTCTACATTGGTGGAAACGTGGAAGTCCATTCAGAAGAACCTGCGCAATGCCGTAGCGCCGGCCAAGATCATGAGCGAGCAGGACAAGACCACCAGCATCCTCCGCGACCTCCTGAATGAGGATTTCAACCGCATTGTAATAAACGATAAGAATCTTTATACAGACACCAAGGCTTATATACAGAAGATCGCGCCGAACAAAGCGGAGATCGTATCACAATACCAGAACGGGCTGCCGATATTCGACCAGTACGGTATCACCAGGCAGGTGAAAGCGGCATTCGGTAAAACCGTCAACCTGAACAGCGGTGCCTACCTCATCATCGAACATACAGAAGCGTTGCACGTCATCGACGTGAATAGCGGTTATAAAAGTGTTGGCAACAACCAGGAAGAGAATGCCCTGCAGACAAATCTTGAAGCAGGAGAGGAGATCGCCCGCCAGCTCCGGCTGCGTGATATCGGTGGGATCATCGTGGTTGACTTTATCGATATGAAGTTGCCCGACAACCGCCGCAGGCTGCAGGAAGCGATGGAAGAATTCATGCGCTCCGACAGGGCCAAGCACGCCGTCTTACCGATCTCTAAATTCGGCCTGATGCAGATCACCCGTCAGAGGATGCGTCCGGAAGTGAACATCAACACCGCTGAGCTTTGCCCGTCCTGCAATGGAACAGGTAAGATCACCTCGACACTGTTGCTCGAGGACGAGATCGAGAAGCGACTCACCTACCTCGTCACGCACCAGCATAAGAACCTTACGCTACTCGTGCACCCGATCGTTTATTCCCACCTCACCAAAGGATGGTTCTATACCAACATTCAATCTAAATGGAGACGCAAGCATAAGATCAATTTCAAAGTGCTGCCCAACACCAATTACCAATTGACCGAATTCCGCTTCTTCGATCAACAGGAAGAAGAGATCAAGTTCTGAATAAAAAAAGAGCCGTTCATATGAACGGCTCTTTTTTGTTACCTGCGGTTACTGTACACCGACACATAATACAACAAAGTGGCGAGTGACGATATTGCAGCGACCACGTAGGTCATGGCAGCCCAACGCAGGCCGTCTTTTGCTTTGGGATGCTCCTGCGGCGTGGTGACATTCGTTTTTTCCAGCCATGCCAGCGCTCGTTTGCTCGCGTCAAACTCCACCGGTAACGTAACAAAAGAGAACAGGGTTGTTGCCGCGAAAAGTATGATACCCGCTAACAACAGCCACGGCATCGTTTTGATCATGATGATACCCCCGATCAATACCCAGGGCACGATCGTTCCCCCGAATTTCACGATGGGCACCATCGCACTCCGGAATCCAAGCCAGCTATATGCCGTGGCATGCTGGACCGCGTGACCACATTCATGGGCCGCCACGGCCGCCGCGGCGATGCTCTGGCCGCTGTAGATTTCAGGGCTCAGGTTCACCGTCTTTTTCGTGGGGTCGTAGTGGTCGGTCAGGTGGCCTTCCACAGAAACTACCTGTACGTCATAGATCCCGTTTTCACGAAGCATCTTCTCCGCCACCTCCTTACCGGACAGGCCGCTGCTCAGCGGCATCTGCGCGTATTTCCGGAGCCTGCCCTTTAATTGGCTGGAAACCAACAGGCTAACCAACATCACTCCAATCAATAAGATCCACATGGTTATTTAAATTCTTTGGTTCCTTAGTGGTAATCAAATCAACAGCCAGCTTGTTTTTCCTGCCAAAACGGCCGTTCGACCAAGCCGACATACGATTAAAATCGTAGATGGAAGAAGTTTTTCACAAAGGCCAAAAATAATTTTGCAATGTGGCCCATTATTGTAATTTAGTGGCAGAATTTAATGGGTTAGTAAGTAAACAGGGTTGACAGCAATGTCGACCCTTTTACATTAATAAATGCTTGATTCTTATACAGTTTTTACATTTACCTCCCTCCTTTGCATCCCACTCTAACATTCATTATTCTTGCAGAACATGAGTAAAATCAAGACCAGTTTTTTTTGCAGCAATTGCGGTTATGAAAGTGCGAAATGGTCGGGTAAATGTCCTTCATGTAATCAATGGAACACCTTCCTGGAAGAAGTAAAAAGCCGCAATAATCAGAAAGAGGACGATTGGAAAACTTATCACGCGGAAAAAAGATCGGTACACGCCGTCCGTTTAGATGATGTGGTGATGAGTGAAGAACGCCGCATCATAACACCCGATGCAGAATTGAACAGGGTGTTGGGCGGCGGTATCGTACCGGGAAGTATAGTGCTGGTCGCCGGTGAACCAGGTATCGGCAAGAGCACCTTGTTCCTGCAGAACGGCGTTCAATTGAAAGGGATCACTGTTCTTTATGTCAGCGGTGAAGAGAGCGAGCAGCAGATAAAGATGCGCGCCAACCGCCTGAACATATCCAATGAAAATTTTTACCTCCTTACTGAGACCACAACGCAGGCCATCTTCCAGGAAATAAAAAAACTGAAACCGGAACTGGTGATCGTGGATTCTATCCAGACCCTGCAATCCAATCTCATCGATTCGTCAGCGGGAAGCGTGGCGCAGATACGCGAATGCGCCGCCGAGTTACAACGTTTTGCCAAGGAGACCGACACGCCGGTATTCCTGATCGGTCATATTACAAAAGACGGGGCGATAGCGGGACCGAAGATCCTCGAACACATGGTGGATACCGTCCTGCAGTTCGAAGGCGACCGCCATTACGCGTATCGCATACTGCGTACACTAAAGAACCGCTTCGGCAGCACAGCGGAACTGGGTATCTACGAGATGACGGGTGAGGGAATGAAAGTGGTGGCTAACCCCTCAGAGATTTTGCTCACGCAGCGCGACGACCAACTCAGTGGAACGGCGATCGCCGCCACGGTGGAAGGCATGCGGCCCCTGCTCATCGAAGTGCAGGCACTGGTCACGCAAAGTGTTTACGGCACGCCGCAACGAACCGTCAGCGGTTTCGACCTGCGCAGGTTGCAGTTGCTGCTTGCTGTGCTGGAGAAACGCGGTGGATTCCAATTTGGTACAAAGGATGTTTTCCTGAATATCGCCGGCGGGCTGAAGATAGAAGATCCCTCCATCGACCTGGCGGTGATCTGCGCGTTGCTTTCATCTTTCGAAGATGTTCCGTTACCACACCAGGTTTGTTTCGCGGGTGAGATCGGCCTAAATGGAGAGATACGCGCGGTGAATAAAGTAGAACAGCGGATTGCCGAGGCGGAGAAACTTGGTTTTGAAAAGATCATCATCTCGGGGTTCAACAAGAAAAGCTACAATCCCAAAAACTTCAACATTAATATCCTGGCGCTCAACAAAGTTGAGGAGGTGTATAAGCAACTGTTCTGATCTCCGTGCTATTTTGGTACCATGATAAAACGGCTGCATACTTATGCACGCGACTTCCTGCATCTTTTCTTCCCCCATTACTGCGAAGGTTGCGGTAGTGACGCGGTAGAAGAAAAACAATTGCTCTGCCTGCAATGCCTTGCCCAACTTCCGCAAACCGGGTTCTTTGGCGTGCAGGGTAACCCGGTTGAAAAAACCTTTTATGGCAGGCTCCCTGTGAATGCCGCTGGGGCCGCCTATTACTTTACAGATGACTCGCTCGTCCATCACCTGGTGATCCAGTTG
The DNA here is from genome assembly GCA_021323155.1 of Chitinophagaceae bacterium. Classification (GTDB taxonomy): domain Bacteria; phylum Bacteroidota; class Bacteroidia; order Chitinophagales; family Chitinophagaceae; genus JAEZDC01. Next base: position 10,189 of record JAJTCI010000027.1, read on the forward strand.
AAATACCATGGCAACAGTCATGTTGGTACATACCTCGGCATGCTCACCGCGCTGGAACTCTCCGCTGGTGGCCGTTTTGATACCATCGACTGTATCGTGCCGCTTCCATTGAATGAAAAGAAACTCCAGAAGCGGGGTTATAACCAGGCGGCGCTTATAGCCGAAGGGATGTCACAACTACTCGGTAAGCCCGTGTTGTTAAAAGCGGTGACACGGGACGTCTTCACTGAATCGCAGACAACGAAAAACCGCGTCAGCCGATGGCAAAGCATGCGTGACGTATTCCGGGTAGAGGATGCCGGTGCCCTGGCAAACAAACATGTGTTATTGGTTGACGATATCATCACCACCGGTGCCACGCTCGAAGCTTGTGGCACGGTGATGCAACAGGTACCGGGCCTTTCGCTCAGCATCGCTACTGTTGCCTGGACGATTTAACGGGTCACAATTTTTCGTTCCGTGATTTTCCTGTAGGTTTGAAGTGATGAGATGGATATCATTCTTTGCTGCGTTGTTCATCGTGTTTTCGGGTTGTAAAAAGACCGGTTTTATCACTACTCCCGATGCGTTCCTGCGCACCTCAGCCGATACATTGCATTTCGATACCGTGTTCACTACAACAGGTTCCACCACGCGCTTCCTGAAGATATTCAACCCGAACAACCAGAAGCTCCGGTTGAGTAGCGTGCAACTGGCGGGAGGAGCAGCATCTCCTTTCCGGTTGAACGTAGATGGAAGTCCCGGTACCAGCTTCACCGATATCGAGATCGAACCAAACGACAGCATCTACGCCTACGCCACCGTCAATATCAATCCTTCTGCGGCGTTGTTGCCGTTCATTATCCGTGACAGCATCCGGATCAATTACAACGGGAATACACGCTACGTGCAACTGGAAGCTTTTGGCAGGAACGCGAATTTTTTCCGTGGGCGAAGGGTAACCACCGATACCACCTGGACCAATACCTTGCCTTTCGTGATACTCGATGGTTTATTTATTGATGCAGGCAAAACGCTTACGATAAATAAAGGGGTCAACGTGTACCTGCATGCAGATGCGCCAATCGTGGTGAATGGCACATTGAAAGCCACCGGCGAAAAGTATGACAGCACCAGGATCGTATTCCAGGGCGACCGGTTAGATGAACCCTACCGGGACTTCCCCGGCAGCTGGCCCGGTATTTTGTTTACTAATTCCAGCCAGGATAACGAACTGCAGTTCGTCACCATAAAGAACGCCTACCAGGGTGTTGTGGCGCAGAACCCGGCGCCCGGCACGATTCCTAAACTGGTGATGAACGAATGCATCCTGCATAACATTTATGATGTGGCAGTGGGCGGCATCAACAGTTCCATCGCCGCGAGAAATTGCGAGATCACGCAGGCGGGGTACAATGTTTTCCTGGTGGGAGGCATTTACTCGTTCAATCATTGCACGATCGCAAGTTATGGTAGTGTATATATCCCACACAAGAACCCCGTGCTGGTACTTAGTGACAGGAGCGGAACGACTGACTTGCAGCTGACCGCGACCTTTAAGAATTCCATCCTGTACGGCGAGGGTGGTATCGTGGAGGATGAGATCCTCGTGAGCAGGAAAGGCGCGCTGGGATTCAACGTGTCATTTGAGAACATCCTTTACAAGATGAAGAATGCGGATCCTTCGATACTTAATTTCTCTGGTAATATCCTCCGGAATAAACAACCCGGCTTCGACAGTATTAACACGGGCAGGCCTTTTTACAACTTCAGGCTGAAAACCAGCTCTGAAGCGATCAACAAAGGCGGTGCTCCGCCGATTCCCCCATTTGACCTGGACGGCGGTCCGCGGGTATTGGGCGTATTGCCCGACCTGGGTGCCTACGAAAAGAATTAGTAAAGCGTAACTTCACAGTTCAATTGTCTTTTTATGCGAACCCTCATTATTTGTTTTATCACCTTAGTGTGCGTGGCGTCTTTCCGGTTTACCGGCGATAGTATTTATGCTTTCGAGGTGAAGTCGTTGTCGGGTGATACGATCGACTTCGGCGAATACAAAGGCAAAAAGATCATGATCGTGAACACCGCTTCCAAATGTGGCAACACACCGCAATACGAAGAGCTTGAGAAATTGTACCAGCAATACAAAGACAAACTCGTAATAGTAGGCTTCCCCGCGAATAATTTCGGGAAGCAGGAGCCGGGAACCAACGAGGAGATCGGGGAATTCTGTAAAAAGAATTATGGTGTCACCTTTCCCATGGCGGAAAAAGTTTCTGTTAAAGGCGACGATATCGCGCCTATCTACAAATACCTCACCGACGCGGCAAAGAAAAAAGGCATCGAAGACCCGGTGAAATGGAACTTCACCAAGTTCCTGCTGGATGAGAAGGGCGAGCTCCTTGCCGTTATCCATCACAAAACCAAACCACTGAGCGAAGAAGTGACCCAGTACCTGAAGTAAGGGGTGTTTAATGCAAAAAACCGGCAGTTAAGAGATATGGCGACCCCTGGGCGTTTTGCGGTATTGCGCCAGGATGCTTTCTTCTCTGCTCCAGCCAGGCAGGCCTGAACCAGTAAGACATCTTCAGCTATGTTCGTGGGATGTATTGGCAGTGTATCAGGAAGTCAGGGCTCTATAAGGGCTCTATAACCGCTCTATAAGGCCTCTATAACCCCTCTATAACACTGCATACTGCTTTGGCCCTGATCGCTTTATCACCCGCCTTTCATAAATGGTGTTTTTACCGGGAAAGATACCCGACATATAGAGTACATATAGAGCACCTATAGAGTACATATAGAGCACTTATAGAGTATCGTCCCCGGGCTACCCTCGATGTGTCTTCGAATGGCCTCCAAATCGCCCGGGCATTTGATACCGCCCTCCTTGTCCCTTGCCTGCACCCTGGGGCGTGGATGAAGCATGGTAGACATGTATCCCGGCGCAGGGTCTTACTTTGCCAGCTCAAACAGCATGGCCGGTAATCCGGTTGAGGAACAAGAGATGCTATTTCACAACGATCTTGTGGCTGACGGTAGGCGGGTTGTCCCACAACATGCAAACAATACAACTAGCATCACCGGTATTTGTTAGCTGGAAATCGAATTCCTGTCCCACGCTGATATTCTCCTTCCCGAACGTGCAATGATTCTCTACCCGGAACACGTTATTATAAGTAGGGGATGAGGGCGACATCTGCCAGTTGGTAACGGTGATCGGCGAAGACGTGGAGTCCAACACCTGCACCACGGCGGTCGCGCAACTGCGATAGACCAGCTTTCCACGCACCGTAGGGCCATGACCCTTCTTCACACATGAAAAGAACATACACTGGAACGCGATAACGACAATTATCAGGGCTTTCATGACGTAGTTTTTGTAATTGATGTTGAATTTGCGGTTGCCGTTGCATCCCCCTGGTTAAAATTTCCCAACCATAAAAAAAGCCAGCACGGTGGCTGGCTTGGATTTCTTTAGCGCGGTGATCAATCGCGGCTGGAGAACCTGCTGAGGAGGCGTAGGATCTCAATATAAAGCCACACGATGGTAACGAGCAACCCGAAAGCGCTGTACCATTCCATGAACTTGGGCGCGCCCGCCTCTGCACCGTTCTCGATCCTTTCAAAATCAAGGATCAGGTTCAGGGCTGCAATAGCCACAATGAACAAAGAGATGCCGATACCCAGGATGCTGTTATCACCAAAGGACATGAACCCTGCGGAAGCACCGAAGATGCTCATGATCCATAAAACAAGATAGAATAGAGCAATGCCAGCAGTGGCAACCAGGATGATCGATTTGAATTTCTGCGTTGGACGAATGATCCTGAAATTATACAACAGGAACATAGCGATCGCTACAGAAAAAGTGAGCCCTACAGCCTGCATCACGATGCCCGGGTAAGATTCCTTGAACATTTCATTGATCATCACGGATAACGCACCAAGAAACAATCCCTGGGCGAGGCCATAAACAGGGGAAAGGAAGCCAGACCACTGCGGTTTGAAACTGATCACCAGCCCGATAACGAAACCACCGATCATACCACCCCAGAGGAAGGGCATAATAGGTGAAGGGTCCAGCGGGTGATTCATGTAGAAGTTCCAGGTGTAAGAAGCACCTGCGAGTACCATCAGTAACAGGAAGCCGAATTTCATCATAGCACCTCTCACGGTCATGGTGCCGGAAAGTTCCTGCTCATGGCTCAACGACCTGTTGAACATCTTTTCAGATAACGTAGGATTGCCCGATTTGAACAACATATCAGATAATTTTTAATGAATTTACGGTATTTATTGTCTCACTGCCAACAGGGTCCTGTCATTTTTCTTGATCAGGGGGTACTGGTCGGCTGTCTCGAAGACCACACCCTTTTTCGACTGGAGGATGGTGATCATCTTAGCGAGAGAATCGCGGTAATTCGGCTCGCGGAACATCCTGTCGTGCGTCAGCAGCACCACGTGGTTTTTTACGAATGAACTATTGGATTCGAACGCATTCATGATCTGCCTGGCCATCTGCTCCGCGCTTTGTACGGGGCGGCTGCTCTTGTCGAAGTTCCACTCTACATCCCAACCCATCACGTTATAACCGATGGAGTCCATCAGCTTGGTGAGTGGTTTCGTGAGCTTCGACGTGCGTATCTTATGATCCTCCATCACCCATGCAGGGTTACCTGGGAATCGTGCGATCGGGTAAGAGAACTGCATTGAATCATGGAAGCGCATGAAGTCGCGCAGCGCTTTTTCTTCCTGGCGATAAAATTGTTCGTACCGGTTGTTGGCGTGTGAATAGCTATGGTTCGCGAAGATGAAGTGACGCATATCCTTGCGCATCGTCTCCAGGATATTGCGTCCATGCCTGTAATCCGCATGTTCGCCCACCAGGAAAAAAGTCGCGCGCACACCTTTGTTCTGGCATACGTTGTAACAGTTGAGCGTACCCGCATCAGGTCCGTCATCAAAGGTCAGGTAAACATATCGCAGGTTGCTGTCTCTCCGCACCACACGGGTTACCTCGGGGGCTTTCACTGAGTCAAACATTCGAGGCTTGACCACGGCCGCGGCTGCGGACCCGGTGGAGTCAATAACGTCGGCTTTGTCTTTATTAAAGATCGCCTGGCACGCGGCAAAAGTCACCACGGCGGCAAGGGCAAAGCCAAGATAATTTTTCTTCATACATAGGGGATGTGGATCCTGAAACTAAAATAGAAAGATAAAAATAACGATTTGCCGGTCAAATAGTCAATTTGCAAGGATTTAACGGAATTCTAAGGCTGACGCAGATCAGGAAAAGGGAAATAATTACATTTAACTTAGCAAGCCAAATCATAAATGATGAGAAAAGAAGCAACATTGCAGGATGTGGTGATCAAATTCGCCGGTGACAGTGGTGACGGGATGCAGCTGACCGGCCAGCAATTCACGAACAATACCGCGCTCCTTGGGATAGACCTCGCCACCTTCCCGGATTTCCCGGCCGAAATCCGTGCGCCGCAGGGTACCTTGCCAGGGGTGAGTGGATTCCAGATACGATTCAGTAGCGACAGGGTGTTCACTCCCGGTGATCAGTGCGATGTGTTGGTAGCGATGAATGCCGCTGCCTTAAAAGCAAACCTGGGTAGCCTTAAAGCCGGTGGGAAGATCATCGTGAACGTTGACGGTTTCGACTCCAAAAACCTCCGCCTGGCCAATTACCCCGATGGCGTAAACCCGATTGAAAACAACAGCCTCGACTCCTACGAAGTGATCAAGGTGGACGTAACAAAGCTTACCCGCGAGTCACTGAAAGATTTCCCTGAGCTCGGCGTGAAGGAACGAGACCGCGCGAAGAACATGTTCGTGCTTGGGTTTATCTATTGGATGTACAATCGTTCGCTGGACAACACCCTCAACTTTCTCAAAGAGAAATTCGGCAAAAAAGATACGATCCTGCAAAGTAATATCAAGGTATTACAGGCCGGGTACAACTACGGCGATACCACCGAGACTTTCACCACCCGTTACAAAGTAGAGAAAGCCAAGCTGCCCGCCGGCCAGTACCGTAGCATCATGGGCAACCAGGCATTGTCGCTTGGCCTGATCGCTGCCAGTGAAAAAAGTGGTTTACCCATTTTCCTGGGGACTTACCCTATCACCCCAGCCTCTGATATCCTGCACGACCTGAGCAAGTACAAGAACTTTGGTATCCGGACCTTCCAGGCGGAGGATGAGATCGCCGGTATTTCATCGGCTATCGGTGCTGCTTACGGCGGTTCACTCGGCATCACTACCACCTCCGGACCGGGCATGGCACTAAAAGGAGAGGCAATGGGTCTTGCGGTGATGTTAGAAATTCCGTTATTGATCATTAATATCCAACGCGGTGGACCATCTACCGGTCTTCCAACAAAGACAGAACAAAGCGACCTGATGCAGGCCTACTATGGCAGGAACGGGGAGTGCCCGATGCCGATCATTGCGAGTTCCACACCCAGCGATTGTTTCGAGGTCGCATACGAAGCCACACGGCTGGCCGTCGAGCATATGACACCGGTGATCCTGCTGAGTGATGGTTATATTGCCAACGGTGCCGAACCATGGAAGTTCCCGAAGAGTGAAAGCCTTCCACCGATCAAGGTAAAGTTTAAGACCCAATTGAACGAAGGCGAAGAGAAGTTCCAGCCTTACGCACGCGATGAAAAACTCGCCAGGCCCTGGGCGATCCCCGGTACTCCCGGCCTGGAGCATAGGATAGGCGGGTTGGAAAAACAAAATATTACCGGTAACGTGAATTACGAAGCGGAGAACCACCAGTTGATGGTGAAGCTGCGGCAGGAAAAAATTGACAGGATCGCGGATCATATCCCTGAACAGAAGATAGACACGGGCGCGGAGAGCGGCAAAGTACTGGTATTGGGATGGGGATCTACTTACGGCGCTATCAAAAGCGCGGTCATGGAACTCAACGCGCAGGGGCACGAAGTGAGCCATACGCACCTGAGGTACATAAGGCCTTTCCCCCGTAACCTGGGTGCGCTACTGGGCAGGTTTGAAAAAGTACTCGTGCCCGAGATCAATAACGGCCAGTTAGTAAAGATCATTCGTGACCAATTCCTGGTGGATGCAAAACCCTACAACAAGATCATGGGAGTGCCCATCACGAAGACAGAGTTGCTGGACGTGATAAAGAAAATGCTGTAAAAGCAAAAGCCGCTGAAGAGCGGCTTTTTTTATGCATAACGAAGATGTAGTTCTATTTATCAGACTCTGCCCTTCCCAGGTTGATCGACAGTTTCAGGTTCAGCGTAAGATAATGGTCATTCGATTTTGAACCTGCCCGGATCTGGCCGGGTCCGCTGTAAGCAGGGTCATAAACTTTGGACCTGTCGTGTAATTGTTTTGCCAGGGTTGCCTGCTGCGGCGAGAGATTCGCATCGAACCACGCCGGGTCTACATATGTAGTACTTGCGTCGTCGAGGTAGTCAGTAAATGTATGCCGGATCAATAATTCAGAGCGTAATGACAAGAGGCGCGACAATTCGTATTTAACACCCACACCGAATAAAAGATTGGATTGCGAAAGCCGGTAGGGTCTTGAGTCCTTCCCCTTTTCCGGGAATCCTTGTCCTTCTGTTCTCAATGGTTGCAGGTTAATCCAGTTGTTGTTTAAACGCGCCTGCGGGTTGAACGAAAACCAACCCAGGCCTCCCATTACATAAGGAGAAAACTGCGGCATCTGGTCGTGGTATTGCAGCATCAAGGGGTGGAATTCACCGATAATGGCCACCTCCCGGATGGGTGTCCTGAAGCTGAGATTTCTTTTGGTATGTAGCCCATTGCTGTCGGCGCCGGCGATACGTCCCCAGGTAGCTTCCAGCCTTACCCCGGCCAGGCTCTGGTACATCACACCTACTGAAAAGCTACCACTCATCTGTGAGGCTTTCATATTCGGCATAAATCCTTTCTTGCCCCCGATATCAGTCATGCCACTCATCATTCCTACAGATGCGCCGATCTCCCAGATAATATCGTTGTCGTAATAATTGTTATTATAGTAATAGTATTGCGCCCGGCCTGAGAAAGTTGCAAATAAGAAAGTCGCTAAGATCACGAACCTGGGTAGTTTTCTCATAGCTTGTTTTAATAATCTTGCAATTAACGCAAAAAATGATACAAAAATTGGTGGCGGCGCTGCTTAAAATTCAGCTTTTAAACGTTGGTAATATTTGCAGGCTGGTTTTAAACCACATATGCCACAGCGAGGTGTCCTGGCAACGCAGATATAGCGGCCGTGGAGTATCAGCCAATGATGAAATTTGTGGACCAGTGCGGTGGGAACGTCTTTGAGTAGTTGTTTTTCAGTGGCCAACGGTGTTTTTGCATTTGTCGTCAACCCAATTCTTGCCGAAACCCGGAAGACGTGAGTGTCCACCGCCATATTGGGTTGCTGGTCAACGACTGATGTAATAACGTTCGCCGTTTTCCTGCCCACTCCCGGAAGTTGAACCAGTTCATCAACCGTCATCGGCACACGCCCTCCGAATTGTTCTTCCATCATCTTCGCCATTCCTACCAGGTGTTTGGCTTTGTTATTTGGGTAACTGATGCTTTTGACGAGTGGAAATACCTCCTCGGCGGTAGCTTTTGATAATTCTTTCGATGAGGGATATTTTTCGAAGATAGCCGGCGTGGTGAGGTTCACCCTTTTATCGGTACACTGGGCGGAAAGGATGACGGCTACCAGTAACTGGTAAGGGTTATCGTAAATCAGTTCTGTTTCCGCATCAGGGTATTTCTCCTGGAAGTATAAAATACAAAACCGGTACCTTTCTTTCTTTGTCATACAAAGTCCGAAGATACCGGTTGAGAATTATTTGGCAGAAATCACTGTGCCACTTCGGCGGTCTCTCTTGCGTATCGCAGGATGGCGGAAACAGCTTGCTTTCTTGGCTTTTCCAAAGGCACAGCATCCAGTTGTTGCTGTGATTCTCTTAAAACCCTGAATTTTTGCTGTAAGATCCAGTCATTCTGTAACGCGCTCTCGATCGCCTGGGCCTGTTGATGAGAAGACTCTCCATACAAATACTGAATAAGCTCCTCCGGAGTAAAATTTGGCATACGAAACTGATTAAATCCTAAAATCCAATGTCGATTCTATAAACGCTTTTCTGGATATGATATTGTCCGAAGCGGCTGTAAGGGGCGAAATTTTAAGGTTCCTCCACCAAAAACAGGTCTTCATTGGGCCGTTTCATCTTATATCGTTCCCGGGCGATCTTTTCTAATGCTGCTGCACTTGTCTGAATATCAGCCAACTGCTTTTTAGCTAACGCGATTTCATTCTCGTAAAAACGCTTACTTTCTAATAAACTGTTAAGCTCGGCGCGTTTGCCAAGCTGTGTGAAAATATCCCTGGAATCAAAGAATAGTACCCAAAGAAGAAATACCGATAATGCTACCAGGTATTTGTTCCTTAATATCCGTATGACGCCTTTGAGTATTCGCATTTTTCGTGGACTGGATCTAAAATTAACCCTTTACCTATCCTCTTTGCCAGGGAATGTGGACGAGTGGAAAAGTTATCGGCCAAACCTCAGTTTTCCACCTGGGTAGACTGATGTATTCGCCAACATCTCCTCGATCCGGATCAACTGGTTGTATTTAGCCATCCGGTCAGTTCTTGATGCTGAGCCCGTTTTGATCTGGCCGCAATTCAGCGCTACCGCCAGGTCGGCGATCGTGGTGTCTTCAGTCTCGCCACTGCGATGACTCATAATGGTGTTGTAGCCATTATGCTGCGCCATCGTTACGGCATTGATCGTTTCCGTCACCGTGCCGATCTGGTTCACTTTCACCAGCAGGCCGTTGCCGATACCCTGGTCAATACCTTTCTGCAGGCGTTCCACGTTCGTAACAAACAGGTCGTCGCCTACCAGTTGGCACCGGTCGCCAATCGTGTCAGTCAGCATCTTCCATCCATTCCAGTCGTCTTCGGCCATGCCGTCTTCGATGGAAACGATCGGGTACTGCTTCACCCATTTCTCCCAGTATTTTACCAGCTGCTCGCTGCTCATTTCTTTCCCCGTGCTTTTATGGAACACATATTTTTTCTTTTTGTTGTCCCACAACTCACTGTTGGCCGCGTCCATCGCAACTACGATCTGTGAACCCGCCTTGTATCCCGCCGCGGTGATCGCTTCCAGTACAGTTTCGATCGCTTCTTCATTGCTTTTCATATTCGGCGCAAATCCACCCTCGTCGCCAACATTCGTGCTATACCCGGCTTTCTTTAATACCGATTTCAGCGCATGAAATATCTCAACCCCCCACCGGAGCCCTTCACTGAAAGTTGAAGCCCCCACTGGCATCACCATGAACTCCTGGAAATCTATCTTGTTATCCGCATGTGCGCCGCCATTCAGG
>JAJTCI010000267.1 GCA_021323155.1 Chitinophagaceae bacterium
AGATGCGCGCAAGTAAAGTGATGCAGGACCGCGTGATCAATACACCCAACATTAAGATCTATTGGAACAGTGAGACCGACGAGATACTAGGCGATGACCGTGTGTCCGGTGTCCGCATCAAGAACAACCAATCCGGTGAGAAGATCGAAATACCGGTAAGCGGTTTCTTCGTAGCGATCGGGCATACGCCAAACAGTGAAATATTCAAAGGTTTCATCGATATGGATGAGACGGGCTATATCAAGACAGTGCCCGGTACTTCCAAAACGAACCTGGAAGGCGTATTTGCTTCCGGCGACGTGCAGGACAAGATATATCGCCAGGCTGTCACCGCGGCCGGTAGCGGGTGCATGGCTGCGCTGGACGCCGAAAGATACCTCGCTGCAAAAGGTCATATCTGAAAAAGACAATGACCACCCTCATCACAAATATCTGGCTGCTTGTAAATACAAGGGAAAGCAATTCCCTTCTCCGCGGAAAAGAATTGTCCGACCTGCCTTGTATCGCAAATGCTTACCTGATCATTGATGATGGGATCATCAGTGAATATGGCAAGATGGGAGACCTGTCAACTGTCAACCGTCAACTGTCAACGATAGATGCTGCAGGTGCAACGGTCCTTCCCGCCTGGTGCGATTCTCACACCCACCTCGTGTTTGCTGCAAGTCGCGAAGAAGAATTCGTCTACAAGCTCAAAGGCATGAGTTATGCCGACATCGCCGCGAAGGGCGGGGGCATCCTCAACTCAGCAGCGAAGATCAACGCTATGAGTGAGACCGAGCTGTACGATCTTGCCTGGAACCGTTTACAGGAAGTGATCCGTATGGGTACCGGCGCGATAGAAATCAAGAGTGGTTATGGACTGAGCGTGGAGGGGGAGCTGAAAATGCTGCGCGTGATACAGCGCCTCAAACAACAGTCGCCCATTCCCATCAAAGCGACCTTCTTAGGAGCGCATACCTACCCGCTGGAATTCAAGAACGACCACCAGGGGTATATAGATATGATCATCGACGAGATGCTGCCCGTGATCGCCGAAGAAAAGCTGGCGGATTATATCGACGTGTTCTGTGAAGAAGGATTCTTTTCCGCGAAGGAAACAGAAGTGATCTGTAAGGCTGGAATCAGTTATGGCCTTAAACCAAAGATCCACGCCAACCAGCTCAACCTGTCCAACGGTGTGCAGACCGGCGTAAAACTCAAAGCGGTTTCAGTGGACCACCTGGAAACAATGAACGAAGACGCGATCCAGACACTGGCGAGCTCAAATACCATCGGCACCTTATTACCTACGGCCGCGTTCTTCCTGCGCATGAGTTACCAGCCGGCAAGAAGGCTGATTGAGTCGGGTTGTGCTGTCGCGTTGGCCACGGATTATAACCCTGGTTCTTCTCCCAGTGGCAATATGAATTTCGTGGTGGCGCTGAGTTGTATCCAATTAAAGATGTTGCCCGAAGAGGCCATCAACGCCGCTACGATCAATGGCGCTTATGCTATGGAGCTGCAGGATGAAGTGGGCAGTATTTCCGTGGGCAAGAAAGCCAACCTCATCTTCACAAAGCCGATCCCTTCACTGGCCTACCTGCCTTATTCCTTTGGGAACAACCTGGTTGATAAGGTGATGATCAATGGACAATTTGTGTAGCGCGAATGAACGCGAATGGGTACGAATAAGCGCGAATAGAACGCAACCTGCATGAGGGTTCATCTTTATTTCTTTGTGTTCCTTTGTGTTTCCGATGTTGATTACCGCTTTATCTAATAACTTTCTAATCCGTTAACGCGGCCGCATCCGTTTTCGTTTCTCTACAAAATATTACCTTGCCTGTATGGGTGGCTTTTCCATTGAAATAATGCTGATTATTCTCAGCGCGGTCGTGATTGTCTCGTATTTATTTTCCATCCTGTCACGTATCACGAGAATGCCTTCGGTCCTGCTATTGCTTTCCGCGGGTCTGGTATTGAGGGCATTATCAGACGCCAACCAGTGGGGGATCACTGTGCCGTCTTTCTTTGTAGAAATGCTGGGGGTAACCGGTTTGATCATGATCGTGCTGGAGGCTGGACTGGACCTGAAGCTGAGTAAAGGAAAACTGCCGCTCATTCGTAACTCTTTCATGGCGGCTCTGGTGATATTCGCAGTGACGCTTGCGGCCATCACGGGCGTCCTGATGTGGATACTGGATGAGCCTTTCCGGAAATGCGTGGTCTATGCCGTGCCGCTGTCTATCATGAGCAGTTCTATCGTAATACCCAGTATCCATGGCCTGGGCGCATCTAAAAAAGAGTTCCTGGTATACGAGGCTTCTTTTTCTGACATCATCGGGATCCTGGTGTTCAATTATTTTATCGGGAATGAAAAGCTCACGGGCGTATCGGTCGCCTTTTTCAGTTTGAATATCCTTGTATCCGTTCTATTGTCGATCCTTTTTTCATTGTTGCTGTTCCTTTTCCTGACGCGTTCCAGGATGAACATCAAATTCTTCATGGTGCTGGCGCTGCTGGTTGTCCTCTATGTGGGTGGAAAGCTGCTGCATTTTCCCTCGCTGATCATTATCCTGATGTTCGGGTTGCTGGTGAGTAACTGGCACCTGGTCAAAATTCCTTTCCTGAAGAAATTGGTGCCAGTTGAGAAAGCCGCCGAAGCAACCGGCCTGCTACATTCCATTACGGCAGAGACGTCTTTTGTTATCCGGACATTCTTTTTCCTGTTGTTCGGGTTTTCAATAGATATCAGTGTGATCGGTGAAGGAGATGTTATTGAAGTTGGCAGCCTGATCGTAGTGATCCTGATCGTGGTAAGATACCTCTACCTGCGGTTCTTCTTTCGTGGCAGCCTTTTTCCCGAAGTGATCATGATCCCCAGGGGGCTGATCACCATCCTGCTTTTTTATAAGATACCGCAAGCGTATAAGCTTGAGACATTCAACGAAGGGATCTTATTCTTCGTGATACTCGTCACCGCTTTGATCATGATGGTGGGCATGATGTTTTACCGGGAGAAAGCGGACCATATCATCGAATCCTGACGCCTGCGGTTAAAAATCCGTACCGATCGATCCCATCTGTGTCATCCGTGTTCCTATCTTTAGCGCAGCTAAAACCTGTTTATGCAGATCATAGAATGTGTTCCCAATTTCTCAGAGGGAAGGGACCTGGCCATCATAAAACAAATTACAGATGAAATAGAAAGCGTGGAGGGCGTTCGCTTATTGAACGTTGACCCGGGTAAAGCAACCAATAGGACGGTGGTAACATTCGTCGGCGCTCCTGATGCAGTAGTGAACGCGGCTTTTAAAGCCATTCAGAAAGCGGGTGAACTGATCGACATGAGCAAGCACACAGGTGAACACCCCAGGATGGGCGCCACGGATGTATGTCCGCTGATACCCATCGCGGAAATATCCATGGAAGAGACGGCGGTCTATGCGAAAATGCTGGCGGAAAGGGTGGGCAGCGAGCTTAATATACCTGTCTACCTCTACGAGGCCGCGCAGCCCAACAAGGAACGCAGCAACCTCAGCATCATTCGCGCGGGAGAATATGAAGGATTCTTTAAGAAGATCAAGGAGCCGGAATGGG
>JAJTCI010000268.1 GCA_021323155.1 Chitinophagaceae bacterium
ATTCACAATGAGCCGTAAAGGAAAGGTCCTGGTAGCAATGAGTGGCGGTATTGACAGTACCGTGGCCGCGCTTATGCTCCACCACGAGGGTTACGAGGTGGTAGGCATCACCATGAAGACCTGGGATTACGCCTCAAGCGGTGGCTCGCATAAAGAAACCGGTTGCTGCAACCTGGATTCGTTCAACGACGCACGCGCCGCGGCAGTACAACACGGCTTTCCGCATTTCATACTCGATATACGTGATGAGTTTGGTGGCTTCGTCGTGGAGAATTTCGTAGAAGAATACCTCGCCGGCAGAACACCAAACCCCTGCGTCATGTGCAATACGCACATCAAATGGCGCGCGCTCCTGAAAAGGGCGAACGCGCTGGAATGTGATTTTATCGCTACAGGTCACTACGCTAATGTTTTCCAGTCATCCAATGGTCGGTATACGATTTCAAAAGGACTCGACGAGACCAAAGACCAGAGCTACGTGCTCTGGGGGCTCGACCAGGAACTATTGAGCCGTACCATCATGCCACTCGGAAAATTCCGTAAGACCGCCATTCGCCAGATGGCGCACGACTTCGGTTACCCGGAACTCGCGAAGAAAAGTGAGAGCTACGAGATATGTTTCGTGCCGGACAACGATTACCGCGGCTTCCTGAAGAGAAAAGTTGATGGGCTCGAAGAACAAGTGGCCGGTGGTTGGTTCGTCGATAAGGAGGGTAAAAAACTGGGCCAGCACAAGGGTTACCCGTTTTATACCATCGGTCAGCGAAAAGGCCTTGACATCGCGTTAGGCAAACCTGCGTATGTTACGGCGATCGATCCTGCTACCAATACCGTAATGCTCGGTGATGAAGATGACCTGGAGCAAAACGACATGATGGTGGGCCGCATCAATTGGATGAAATACGATGGCATCACCGACGGAATGGAAGCGGTCACGAAGATCCGCTACAAAGATCCCGGCGCATTGAGCAACCTGTATAGTACCGATAGCGGCATACGCGTCCGTTTTTATGAGGCGGTGAAAAGCATCGCCCCGGGGCAAAGCGCGGTCTTCTATGAGGGTGACGAAGTGATCGGCGGCGGTATCATCCAGCAGGGCCGGCTGGTGGATTATTAATTGGAAATAAGGTTGGACTCCGTTTCAACATCTTCATAATTTCATTCAATGCGTTTAATAATTATTCTATCGGTACTCCTGGGCGCTTTAGCAGTCGCATGCAATGAAAAAGAAGTCCTGTCTTATCCTGCACTTACGGAATATTATCCCTTGAAGGTGGGACGGACCTATACCTACCGCCTGGACTCAACGGTCACCGTTTTTGGAAGCCTGCAGCCGAAATATTATCGCATCAAGGATTCGGTGGAATCGCAGTTCAATGACGCCCAGGGCCGGCCCTCGTTCCGGATCTGGCGATACATCACCGATTCCGGCCAGGTACAACCCTGGAAATTCCTGTCCACCCAGGTTGCGACGATCGATGAAAATAAAAAATGGATCGAGTACGTTGACAATAATCTTCGCTTTATCGTCTTGCACCAGCCACTAAAAGAGAGCTACAGCTGGAAGGGCAATAGCTACATTGATACAAAAAGTGGCAGCTCGCCTGTTAAGTTCATGGATGAGTGGGATTATACTTACCAGGACGTCGATCAGCCTTACACAGTGCGCAAAGGAAAGTTTGACAGCACCATCACGGTCCTGCAGGTAGATGAAGTTTCGCCACCCGGTCCTTTTGACCCCAGTTTCTACCAGCAAACGAATTATGCTAAGGAAGTGTATGCAAAGGGGGTCGGACTTATCTATAAAGAGCTAATCCATAAGACCTGGCAGATCAATCCTGGCAGATGGGATGACGATAGTTACGAGATCAAGCTCACTTTAGTAGATTTCCGGTAAGCGCCTGTAATCGGTTGGCTGTGATCGTCCTTTCACGCGATGCCAAACGTGAAAAACGGGCACCCAATTATGATTACCACCTTTGCCCGGCGGTCGTTAAAGATGCAAAGCTTTCATCCGTCGTATTGGACGGCAACCCGATCTTCATACTTGGTAAGTTAGTCACGTGCTAATCCCGTAATTTTAAGGGGCAAAACAAACCGATGAGGCAAACCATCGCGGCATTGATGCTGCTGATATTTTTTTCCGAAGCGAACGCCCAGTACCCGAAACTGATGGTCCAGTTCACTGATAAAGGATCGGCGCCTTTCAGTTTCAACAACCCCACGCAATACCTGTCACCGAGAGCGGTTGCCCGTCGGTCACGGTACAACATAGCGCTCGACAGTTTCGACCTTCCCATCGTACCCCGTTATATCGACAGTGTTTTGTCAAAAGGACCTGTCACCGTGCTCAGCAGATCAAAATGGCTGAACCAGGTCTTGATACAATGCACAGACCAGCCGACTATTAATCGCATCATGGCGCTTCCATTTGTGAAAACAGTACAGGGCCTGGGTTTTCGCCCTTCAGGGTCTAATGATAAATTCACGGAAACCTTCGAGGCGTTGCCGGATGGTACGCTGGCGCGGAGAGCCAACGCCAACGTGTACAATTATGGCAGCAGTCATGGCCAGGTGCATTTTCACGAGGGTGAATTCCTCCATAACCTCGGGTTCAGCGGGCAGGGAATGATGATCGCGGTGCTCGACGCAGGATTTAATTCATTCCAGACCATTACCGCCTTCGACAGCGTAAGAATGAATGGGCAGATACTCGGGCAGAAAGATTTCGTTGCATTCGACAATAGTGTGAATGAAGACGACAGCCACGGTATGTTCTGCCTGAGCATCATGTGCGCGAACTGGCCGGGCAGGATGGTGGGTACGGCACCTAAAGCAAACTATTGGCTCGTTCGTACGGAAAACGCACCCTCGGAATTCCCGATCGAAGAGCATAACTGGGTAGTGGGAGCGGAGTTCGCAGACAGCTGCGGCGCGGATATGATCTCGTCCTCCCTTGGCTACAATACATTCGACGACCCTTCTTTCAACCATACCTATTCTCAATTTTACCAGAACGGCACGATGGTTTCGAAGGGAGGAACACTGGCCGCAAAAAAAGGCATCATCGTAATGAACAGCGCCGGTAATGAAGGTAACAGCGCATGGAAATACATCACCTTTCCCGCGGATTCAGATAGCGTATGCGCGGTGGCCGCAATGGATACCATGAAGAACGTTGCGCCCTTCAGCAGCTATGGATACCCGGGGAAGGTCAAACCTAATATCGCATCGGTGGGGTGGAATACGGTAATAGCAGGTTTCGGTAACGATCCTGTTGTTGGTAATGGTACCTCGTTCTCCAACCCGAACATCGCCGGGCTTATCGCTTGTTTGTGGCAGGCTTTCCCGGAATTCAATAATATGACAATACTGGATGCAGTCTACCGTAGTTGTCCCACGTATAGCACGCCGAACGACCGGGTGGGCTTCGGTATCCCCAATATGCGCATCGCTTACCAGTTTCTCTTACAGAAACGTTCGGATGCGTTTGGCAGCAATTTCATCAAAGCGTTCCCTGTTCCTTTTGGCACCGGTCAGTCATTACAAATACAACTACGTGCACCGGAG
>JAJTCI010000269.1 GCA_021323155.1 Chitinophagaceae bacterium
AGTGGTGTTTAGTCCTTATTGGAACGTACCGGCCAGTATCGTGCAGAACGAATTACTGCCTGCGATGCAGCGTAACCCCGGCTACCTTGCGGGGCAGAACATGGAAGTCACCGGCAACTCCGGTGGACTGCCCGTGATCCGCCAGCGGCCTGGTACCGGTAATGCGCTGGGTAAAGTGAAATTCCTTTTTCCGAATAGCTTCAATATCTATCTCCACGATACACCCTCGAAAAGTCTCTTCAGCAGGGACAAGCGCGCGTTCAGTCACGGCTGCATCCGTGTCGCGGATCCCGAATGGCTGGCCAACTATGTGCTGCGTAAGCAACCGGAATGGACGGCAGGAAAGATCAATGAAGCGATGAACGCGGGAGCCGAGAAGCATGTAAGGGTGAAAGAGCCGATACCGGTGATCATTACCTACTACACTTCCTGGGTGGATAGCCAGGGCCGCGTTAATTTTAGGGAAGACATCTACGGTCACGATAAAAGAGTAATGAGCAAGATGTTCACAGGCGTTCAGTGAACCTGAGGCTTTCAGCTGAATTGTGTTTCTTTGTACACCAGGATGATGAAAGCTTTGTATAACATCTTTCTTTTCTTTTACCCCATTGGTGCGAGACTGTTGTCGTTTAAGAACGCCAAGGCCAGGAAATGGATCGACGGAAGGAAGGGTTTATTCGATCAACTATCCAACACCATCACGAGCGACCGGCCCCTTATCTGGGTGCACTGTGCTTCACTCGGCGAGTTCGAGCAGGCCAGGCCGCTGATCGAAGGGTTACGAAGCCGCTTTCCAAACTATCGCATTATGCTCACCTTCTTTTCTCCCTCCGGATACGAAGTGCGGAAAGATTATCCCGGTGCGGATTACGTGTTTTATCTCCCGCTGGATTCGGCTGCTCACGCCGCACGGTTCATCGATGTAACAAATCCTGCCATGGCAATTTTTGTCAAGTACGAATTCTGGTATTATTACATAATGGAAGCGAAGCGACGTAATATCCCGCTGGTACTCGCCTCCGGCGTTTTCCGGCAGCGCCAGCCTTTTTTCCAATGGTATGGCGATTTTCATCGCGAGATGTTGCGGGGGTTTAGCAGGTTGTTTGTCCAGGACCAGCAATCGGTGGATCTGCTGGCATCGATCGGCATAACCAAGGCGATACAAACCGGTGACACGCGTTTCGACCGGGTATTGGCCATCGCCGGGGATTCCCGGCCTGTTGATTATATCGATTCCTTCTGCGGCTCGCACCCCGTGGTGGTTGCAGGCAGTACATGGAGCGAAGATGATAAAGAGCTGGACCATTTCGCGAACACCAATCAGCATGTCCGTTTTATCATCGCGCCGCATGATGTGAGCGCGGCCCGCATTGCGGAATGCCTCAGCCTGTATAAAAATGCCATCCTATTATCTCAGCTCCGTGATTCGGGCAACGGCCAACCGTCAACGAACAATACTCAACGAGCGAACGTACTCATCATCGATAATATCGGCCTGCTCTCCCGCTTGTACCGGTATGCTACCATCGCCTATGTGGGTGGAGGGTTTGGTGGAGATGGAGTACACAATGTGCTGGAAGCCGCAGTCTATGGCAAGCCCGTCGTTTTCGGACCGGTGTTCGATAAATACGTCGAGGCGGTAAAGCTGGAAGAATGTGGCGGAGGGTTTTCAGTAGGCAACGCACTGGAACTGGAGAAACAATTTCATCAACTCCTCGACGATGAATTTTTATATAAGCGCGCTTGTCTTGCTTCGGCAGACTTTGTGCGAAATAACGCAGGCGCCACTGAAAAAATACTGGATTATTTTCAGGAAAAGCGTCTCTTGACCACCTGATCGAAATCTCTGACAGTATGGTTGGAGTCTACCCAGCCGATCTTTACTTTCAACTCACGTTGCATCCAGGACTGTGCTTCCGCTAGTGAAGCAAAACTATTGATGGTCTTGATGCTTCTTTCATACATGTCTTCATCACCGCGGAATAACTCGTTGATAAAACGGTAACGGTCGTTAATGCCGATGGCTTTGCGCAGGTCACGCACCGAGGGTTCTTTCAACGTCGCGCCCAATTCTGTTTTTTCCTCTTTCAGTTTATCGTTAAGACTGTCACCATCGATGTGCACGTCATTCAGTTCATAAACTTCTTTCTGGTGCGTGAGCGTGGGCACTTCCGCTACAGGATCAAACAACCATCCTGATTGCTCTTCTTTTTTTTGCGGTGGTGCTTTTGGAGTTTGGGTGTGCGTTGGAGGCTTAATGGTATAAGGCTCCGCTTCCGGTTGAGCCGGCGAAGGAGGACCTGGCGATACAGGCGGTGGGGGTGCCGGCGCCTCAACCCTTGCGGCTTCTGGCGTTACCGGGATCACGATCGGCTCCGGTTCACCGGAAAACACTTCCTGGACGATCCGGTGCACTTTGGGAAGGATGACCGACACCTTCTCGCGGCTCACGTTACGCGCCTGCGCTTCCTCGAATTCCGCAAGTATGAGCTGCACTGTTACCAGCATGCTTTTTTTATCAACATTCTGGTCATATTGCTCCTTTAATTTATGTATCAGCGCACCAACTCTGTCCACGGATGATATATTTTTGATGGTTAGTAAGCGATTAAAGTTACGTACAGTTAGTATAAAATATTCATAACCCCGTCAAATGTTTATTGAGCCAAATATCAGCGGTGAGCGCCGCGGCTGGATCGAAGTCATCTGTGGTAGCATGTTCAGCGGGAAGACGGAAGAACTCATCCGCCGCTTAAAGAGAGCGCGGATAGCGAATCTCAAGGTGGAGATTTTCAAACCGGCGATTGATGTCCGCTACGACGAACTAAACGTGGTGAGCCATGACAGCAACGCAATCCTTTCAACACCGCTGGACAATTCGCAAAAGATATTATTGCTCACCGAAGGCGTCGACGTAGTGGGGATCGACGAAGCGCAGTTCTTCGACAATGAGATCATCAACGTGTGCGAAACCCTTGCCCTCAAGGGCGTGCGGGTGATCGTAGCGGGACTTGATATGGATTACCTGGGCAGGCCTTTCGGTCAAATGCCTGCGCTACTGGCCATTGCGGACTACATAACGAAGCTCCACGCCATATGCATGAAATGCGGCAACATCGCCAATGTTTCTTACCGCAAGACCACCCAGGAAGGCCAGGTGCTCCTGGGCGAGAAAGACATTTACGAGCCCCGCTGCCGTATCTGCGCCCAGGAAAAACCCGTGTGAACAGGTTCTGCAAGCGTCCTTTCACTTTCCCCTATGTCTTTTCCCTTTTTTCATTGATTTCCCCTTAGAGCTCTAGTGAAGCTCTAGTGAACCTCTAGTGAAGCTGTAGTGAAGCTCTAGAGAGCAAGCCTCGTATTAACTTCATACCAACCCCGGTATAACCCCTATTCAACCTCCGGCTGACTACTCATGTACAGGCTGGTTAACTTGTACCTGCTTCATACCTGGAGCCACGTTCCTGTTACAGTCCACGCAGCCAATAACCCTGATCACAAGACTTGGTCGGGCGGGTCGTCCCTGCAACCTGCAACATGTAACCTGCAACCTACTA
>JAJTCI010000028.1 GCA_021323155.1 Chitinophagaceae bacterium
GCCTGGTGACCTACTTCGTGAATAAGTGAGGAAGCGATACCGCTGCCCACCATTCTTTCCCTGGGCAGCTGGATCACGGCGACCGGGTTCTCGTCTCCACCGGGCAGTCGCGTACGCGCCCGGCGAATGGCGGCGCCATGTCCTCTTTCAAGGAACACTGCCAGCGGAGGAATGTCGAAATAGCTCTTACAGCAGGCAAGGCCATCTTCCGCCGCAACGTCCAGTCCCGAAAGCCAGATGCCCACTTCGTGTTCCGAACGTTGTGATAGCACGTCGGCGAAAATGTCCAGCTGGTCCAGTATGCTGTTGTAACGCAGCTTCTGAATGGTGAATGCCGATTGCAGGTTGCATATGTCGGCGTCGCCCTGGTTACGTGCCACCACGATCTTTTTTACAAAGCCATTGATCGCGTGGTACATTTCCAGTTTACCTTTCTCCAGCAGGTCGACGATCTCTTTTAATGCATGGGCAGATACGGAGGCGCCTCTCACCATCGGCATGGTCATAGAGAACGGCTTCACCTGCTTCAGCCTTTCGAGTAAGGACTGTGCTTCGTTCTTCAGGTAGTCGCAGCAGTATTGTTCGGTGTTCAGCATCGGTGGTTGCTTAAGCGCCTTCGATTACGATCCGGTTGCCTTCGCGGAACCAGGTGCCGGTCTCTTCTGTACCATTGGCGTTCTCGTCGCCATAGAAATTATTCTGCACGTTGTTGTTTCTCGCGAGCAGTCCTGGCGCGAATCTCCTGGCGGAACGAAGGACAGCCTGTCTTGCAGCGGTGGACGGTTGCATATGCTGGTTCTTCGAGGTGCGACGCGCCGCATTACCGGCGAGGCGTACATAAGCTTTCGCTACTTCGAATTCCCTGTCTTCAGGACTGAGGCCTTCGAGTTCGAGTTCGAATAAGTTACTGGCTGCGGTGCCGAGCATCGTGCCTACCGCGGTGCCTACACCGGGTATCGGTATCATGGTGCCCAGCGCGCCACCGGCGAAGGGAAGTGCTTTCTTGGCGATGCCTTTCAATACACCACCGAGTGCTTTGCCCGCGGATGACTTCGCGAATTTGGAAGCCGCGCCGACCGCTTTCTTGAAAAGCTTGCCGAGGAACTGGTCGAGTTCTGCTTCGCTTTGAATGGTGAGCAGTTCGGAAGCCAGTTCCATCTCGGTCACTTCGTTGAATGTGCCTTCGTTGTGCGTGATCTCACCCTGCATGTCTGACTCACCGTACAACTCCTGGTCGAATTCGTTGTCCTGCGCGGCGTTGCGGTTAGCTCTCCTGCGCAGGATGCAGGGATAATGGCGGGATGCCGCTTTCAGTATCGCGGGTTTTACCGCCGGGTTACCGCCGGCCTCTATTTCATTAGCGATATTCTGGATGGTGTCTTTCGCGAAGTTCACGAAGTCGTTATAACGACCCGCGGCCTGTTGTCCTGCGCGTGCGCCGGCCTGTGATCCCAGTTGCGCGCCGTAACTGCCACCGATCTGCCCGCCGATGAATCCACCAGCGTTCGATGCGAGTGAAGGAAGGGTTTTGTTGGCGATGTTGTTCAGCGCGGCGGTTGCTTTTTGTCCGACCGGACTGTTGAGTACATTGGCGGCGACGCCCGCGCCTTTTTTGGCGAGCTTCTTCAGCCAGGAACTGAATTCATACTCGTTGGATACCGCTGCCAGTTCATTGGCCAGTTCGTTGAGTTCATGGGAGGTGCCCATCTCGAATTCGGGCGAGAGCTCGTAAGCAGATTCGTTGGAATACTCGTTGGAAAATTCCAATTCAGGAGAGAGTTCGTATGCGTATTCCTGCGCAAGTTCCGATTGGTAGTAGCTGTTGTTCGCGTTGTACATACAGTTAGTTTTAATTGATACAATGAGGTTTTGAACGGTGGAGTGGGTTATTCTAATACAGTGCCAGAGGTAAGTGAGTGGGAATCAACGGGGATGTTGGAAGGGGCGCGAAAAAAAGTTCGTGGGGGTGAAAGCTAATGAATGGGTGGTGAAGTTTTTTTCGTGTTTGCTGCGCAGAAATGGAACGCGGATGACGCGGATGGAGCGGATGTTCGCGGATACGCATACTAAAGCAAGTAACACCCGCCACAGCCCCACTTTCTTATTTCTTATTCCTTCAGGGGGAGCAATGTTTATAACCCCGCTCGCCCTCGGATAGAAATGCACAACGCTACCTGCTGCAGCCGGGGTGGAGTAAATTAGTGTAGACCAATTCCCGTTTATGAAGAGATATCTCCTTGCAGGGCTGCTGTTATTTGTTACATCCGCAGGCTTCAGCCAATTCTATAAATCATTGCTGCCCTCGCCCGCGTTTACCAGGGCACTGGACAGCGTGGTGCTTGATTTCAGGCTGGATTACAGGAATATCCAGGGCAATCCTGTTGACACACTCGCAGGATCGGGAACGTATGAATCGCTCGTCAAACTTCCGGGCGCAGCCGAATGCAGGATACTGCGCATGCATTCACCGGAAGACACTACGGCGTGCTGGCAGGCGATCATCTACACGGGTGAGGATTACAAAGAAGCGGTCCGGGCATATGAGAATACGGTGCGGCTGGTAAAGAAAAGCCAGATCCGCTGGATCGACCGCAGCGTCGTAAAGTTTACCGGTGAACTGGTCCCGGTAAGAGAAAACCTTCGCTTCACTACATCGGTGCTGCGACTGAAACTGGACGACCCGCGCTACGAAAACTTCAGGGCCGAGATCGAAATACTGGCTACCGGCCTCGATACCTGGGAGGTGCAGTTGAATTTGAGTAAGAAGCCGGAGCACGCGAAGTAGGGGGTGAGGGTGAATGGTGAATGGGCAATGGTGAATGGGAGCGTGGAAGTGTCGCGTGCCTGCGACTTTTCCAAAGTTGAACATTAGCCTCTCCAGCTCTTACGTGACTTTGGAAAAGTTATTACGGCGTCTCCGCCAATGTTCGACCAGGGTTACTAATTTTTCCAAAGTCTGGAACTTGGAAAAGATTTCGGTCAGCGTGCCAGCTCATCACCGCCCATGTTCGATCAAGCTTACTAACTTTTTCCAAAGTTTGAAACTTTGGAAAAGATTTCGGTCAGTGTAACAACTCAAAGTAACCTCATCACACGCTACGTAAGTTTCGAAAATCCCCGCCTCGCCAGTTGGGCAGGCGCCTTGTTGTTGTCTTACAAACCAAACCCCTTTTTTGCATCTCGAATAACAAGATGCGTAATAATCTCAGACTATGCATTGTACACCAGCACACGTATTCTGTGTAAAAAACAGGTGCTACGATTTCAACCGGATCATTCTAATCAATATTTTCAGCGGCTAAAAACCCCCTATTAATGAAGCAAATTTTCAGTTCCCTGTTGATGCTGGGACTATTCTTTTCCGCGCAAAGCCAGGATTTCAAAATCAAGAAGGATGTGCTGTATTCAAATGATACCGCCATTTGCCGCATCGAGAAAATTAAGCAGAAAGGTTTTCTTTCGATCCCCAATTTCGAAATTCAATCACTGGAGGGCAAGCCGTTGGCGACGCTTTACTCTCGGTCCCTCCCCTCTAAAGTCTATGTCGCGGATTATACATGGTATTCGATTGTTTTATCCGATGGCAGCGATAGCGTACAGCTCCTGCAGGAGGAACTGATGGCCTATAACAAAGGATTCCTGATCCAGCGTGATGACATCCTGGCCAAGATGGTATTGAAATACACCCTGGTTAAGGATAACGCGATCGTTCCTGCCAGCTGGGAGCAGTTGAAAAAAGAGTATCCTGCAGACCAGAAGGCCCTTTTTGTAGCGAAAGTGGAGAAGGAAGGTATTTGCATCGAAAGGCTGAAACAACCTGCTGCCAGTATAGCCGAACAGGAAATAACGGTGACAGTAGCCAGCCAGTCGGCAACGGAAATTACTTACGAGATCAAGCAAAACGATAAGGTGGTGGCAACGGTTACCGCGAAAGGAACTGAAAAATCATTAAAGGATGAGTCGGCGGAACATGATTACTCTTCCGGCATCGGCAGCCTGGATGGCATCAAGCCGCTGAACTACGTGTTCTATACCACGGATGGTTGTCCATTGGCAGAATATTACGGCGAAGAGAAAATGACGCGGACCCGTAAAGACGCATTACAGCACGCGGCTAAGGATATGCGCAGGAATGTAAAGATTAACTCCAGGCTTGATTATGTAACGGCGATCGCAAAATACCTGTTTGCTAAGAGGTATTTCTAAGAGTCGTTAGTGGAGATAATCCTTGTTTTTTATATTGAGAGGTCCCGGTGAAAGCCGGGATCTTTTTCTTTTAATCCTTTCGGGTCTTTGCTGCGGAAAGAGAAGGAACACGCCTGAATGCCGGTAGGCAGGGATAAGACGCCTGCCCGACTGGTTCAGGCGGGATAGGGCTGATTTGTACGGACGCCGTTGTTGGTCGCCGGACCAACAACAGTTGAGGACTGGGTTGTTCCTACGGAGCGTATAATAACCCGGCATTTATGCTGGGGTATGGCAGCATATCATCAACCGGGCTTTAGCCCACCAACCCCTAACACTAGCCTTTAGGCTAGTGACGAGCCATACCTACTGACCCCGGGGCTTTAGCCCAAGCAGCGATGCTCGGAAACGCCTATCAACTTTTCCAGAGTTTGAAACTTTGGAAAAGACTCCGGCCGGCGTGATAGCGCATCGTACATTGATCGCGTTCCACTATTACTTCACCCGCATTGCTATCTGGCGTCGCATCGATTCTGCCTTCGCGGAATTTCCCAGGTGCAGGTAGATGCTGTATAACGATTGAAGGATACCCGTATCGGCGGGATGATCCAGGTGATAGTTCAAATAGAGTTCCTCCGCTGCGCGGTAGTTACCATCCGCCTGGTACGCGGCGCCCAGGGTATAGACCACCTCGCTGTTATTGGGATGCGCCTGCTGCACGGGCGCGAGAAGTTTGGTTGCTTTTGTTGGGACGTTGTTGCGCAGGTAAACGTCAGCCAGTCGCAAGGCGATGGAGATGTTCCCGAACCTTATTTTGTAGGCGGCTTCATAATGACTGGCAGCCACGGTAAAATTTTCCATCTCTGCATACAAAGCACCGAGGGCCAGGCGTAGGTCCGCATTGTTGGGTGATTTGGCCAGCTGGCTGCTGAGCAAGGAATCCGCCACGCGAAATTGTTTTACCTGTAATAGTTTATCCGCCACGGCGAGCGGTTCGCCGCGGAGATCGATGATCAAAGCCTCGTTCAACTCGTCGGACAGCGCGAGTGGTGCCGCCTGGAATTTAGGCGCTGCTCTTTCCGCGTTGCTGATGCGTACACGCGCGTTGTTACTAAATGGATGATTGGCGTCGATGGTTAGTATACGCTTCGATAGCGAGATCGCTGTATCCAGGAACAGTTTGTTGCGGTTGCGCACGCCCTGGTTGTAATAGAGGATAGCGAAGTTGTGCAACACCAGGATGTTCGTGGGTTCGGCCTGTACCGCTTTGCTGTAACAGGCCCGGGCTTTGGCGTACTGTCTTACGTTCGGCTGGTTGTAAAAGTTCCCCTGGTTGATATATACCGCGGCGGACGTGGGTAGTGTTTCAACGGCGCGCTGGTGATAATACTCCGCTTCCAGGAGATTGTTGTCGTGGTTCGCTATTTCCGCTTTCTGCTGGTAAAAGATGGCGAGGTTGCCACGAATGTAAAGTGACTTGGGGTCCGATAACAGCGCCTTCTTAAAAAATCGTTCCGCCTGGTGTTGATTGCCTTTGTCCAGTGAAGACAACGCAAGGCTGTTGTAACCGGCGGCGAACTGTTCATGATCGTTCAGGCGGACGCGGTAGTAGATCGAAGCCTCGTCAAATTTCTTTAGTAGGAAAAACTGGTAACCCAGTTCAACGGCTACTTTATTATAAAGGCTTTCGCCTTCCATCGCTTTGATAAAACAGGATTCCGCACGTTGCGCGTTGCCCGCTTTCAGGTGCAACATGGCGAGCAGGTGGAATAGGTGTGTGCCCGCCGTGTCGCGCGCAACTGCTCGTTCGGCCCAGGCGATGGCGCTGTCGAGCGGCGCTTTGCGGTTGCCGTCGAAATGACTGCGCGCTTTGAGGAACCAGAGTTTGGGTAGCAGGTTTTGAACGATGTTATGATCACGCGATAAGAGGTCTACCGCTAATTGAAGATGGTCTGCGGCCGTAGTGAAATCCGCCACTGATTCTCTTACGATGTCCCTATAGAATCCGGCGTTCAATTCATTGCTTTGTGCCTTCTTCTGGATGAGCTTTGTGTCAGCACCGAGCAGGTATAAAGTGATGACCGTCTTTGAAAAGTTGATCAGCTCCACGGCCAGCATTCTTCGTGCTTCATCAGTAAGTTCTGCCCCGGGGAACCGGCGCTTCAATTCATAGTAATGTGAAAGGGCAGACCTTTCCTCTTTTACTAAATGCTTTTTCCGCACCGCGTCCAGGAACTCATTAAAGAGTTTGGTGACCGCCACATCGTGGTTCCCTATGCCGGATCGTTTTGTTGAGATGATAAGTGCGTTGAGGTCCTTGTCCTCATCGATTAACGTATTATACAGGTTGTCGCCGGCAATCGATTGTACAAACCCTGGGTCGACGGAGAACAAGAGCTTTTTTTCAGCGCCGAGTCCTGAGAACTCCGGTGTTTGGCCCTCGCCAGTTCGTAAGTTCAAATGCTTTTCCGTGGCAGGCGGTACCATTTTTTTTGGGTAGCTGGCGAATTCATCGATGCTGATCTTGCCATCGTTATTACCCATAACAGTGATGTCTGCTGCCCCGAGCCCACCCCTGACAAGGTAGTAGGTAAAGAATCCATGACCGCCCCCGATCATCCGGGATTCATAGGCCACCGAGCCCCCACTGGTGGCATAAAGGTTATAAAAGCCTTTGGTCCTGATGATATCGCTTTCTTCTATGCCTGCGAGTTTTTGGGCTGTTTTCGAGGCAAAGGTATCGCTGGGTGAACTGGCGCGGCAAGCGTCGATGATCAGTACCACCTCGGCCTGGCGCTGCTCTACATAATACAGCAGGTACTTTCGGAGGTCCGACAGGTCCACGTTGCCATCGATCTTTTTGTTCTTTGGCCCGGTAACCAGTTTAGAATCGAAAGTGCAGAAGAAATAAGATTGGTTGTATTTATCGCCATGCCCGGAAAGGTAGAAAAACACCCGGTCGCCTGCTTTGATATCTTTCGAGTTCAACCAATCGATGCACCCGGCTTCGAGGTCTCCTGTTGTGGCCTGTTTGTCCAGGTAGGTTTGTATGTTGGTCGCCGGTACATTCCCGCCCGCGGGTGACATCAGGAAATTGCGGAAGAGCAGCGCGTCCTTCACCGCGAACTGGAGTTGCGGCAGCGTGTCGTATTTGTCTACGCCCACGATCACAGCGTAGGTGTTGCCGCGTATTTCTTCTGTGCGGGTGTTGGATTTGATGATAAGGCCCCGCGTGGAGTCTTGCGCGGATGATTGCAATGCGGTGATGAGCAGGAAAACCAGGGTGGCAGCTTTCATGATAGTAATGTAGATAATTCGTTTGGTTGGTGCAATACCGGGAAATACGGGTTTTTGTTAAGTGTGATGTATGAGGGAATTGTTTAACGTGTTGTTGGGAATTCTGCTGCTGTTTCTGCTGCGCAGAAGGATGGAAACGGATGACGCTGATGACGCGGATGGTCGCGCCTGCCCGACTGAACAGTCGGGGATTTATGCGGAGGGCGGATGTCTTTGCTGCGCAAAGAGGGGGAACAGGCCTGCCTGCCGGTAGGAAGGGATGAGACGCCTGCCCGATTGGTTCAGGCGGGGATTTGGCTGATTTGTACGGATAGAAGTTGACTGGAAGTCTTTCGCCGTTGTTGGTCGCCTGACCAACAACTTTTAGATACCGGAGGCACCTACGGAGCCTTGTGAAAACTCTATGGCTGTCTTGCTATAGACAGGAAGCTCCTTCGGAGCTGGGAGTTACCGTGTCTCTGAAGGCGGATGGGCGCGGATGGCCGTTGTTGGTCGCCCCTGGCCAGCCAAAGGCAGGCGGACCGACAACAGTTGTGGACGGGGTTGATTCTACGAAGCCAGGAAGGCCGACACGATCTACAACTTCCGACTAATAACTACTAACTCCTAATTGACGGCTGATGCATGTCGAACGGTAAATGCTTCCCTCACCACCCCTCTATGCCATCCCTGTACCCTCTGCCTATCGGGATGCTCGTTCCGTTAACATCCACTTCATCAGCCGTATAGGAGTTGATCTTGCTCACCGAAACGATAAAGGAACGGTGGACGCGGCGGAATAGTTTGGGTGGCAGGAGTTCTTCGATCTCGTTCGTGCTCATCTTGGAGAGCAACTCGCCCCGCGTGGTGACGATGCGGATATATTCGCGCTGGCTCTCGATATAGAGGATGTCGGTGAAAAGCACCTTCACCTTTTTTTTCTGGACGTTCACGAAGATGAAGTCTTTCTCTCCCGCAGCGGATGGTGGCGCAACCGGTTGTTGCTGCACCGTACGCACTTTATTCACCGCTACAAGGAAGCGTTCGAACTCGAATGGCTTGAGCAGGTAATCGGTGACGTTCAGTTCGAAACCTTCGATGGCGTACTGGTGGTAAGCGGTGGTGATAATAACGGCTGGCGGATCGGCGAGTGTTTTGAGAAAGGCCATGCCCTTCAGCTTCGGCAAATGGATGTCGAGGAACATGAGGTCCGTCTTATTACTTCTTAAGAACTCCATGGCCAGTATGGCGTCTTTGAATGTGCCCTGCAGTTCCAGGAAAGGCACCTGCGCGATATAATCTCCCAGCACCTTTGCCGCCAGCGGCTCGTCTTCCACTATGATGCACCTGAGTTTAGACATGACTGGTGAGATTGATCTTTAATACCGCGGTAAATACACCATCGCCCTGGTGTACCGTAAGGTCGTAATCTTTATACAATAACTGCAATTGGCGGCGCAGGTTGGAGAGGCCGATGTTCTCTGTCACCTCAGCCGGCGCAGTCTCACTTGGGTTCTTTACTTCGAACAACAGTTGCCGTCCGTTGACGGAAAGCCGGATATCGATATAGGGTTGTCCCCTGGTTTCTGAAACGCCATGCTTAAAAGCGTTCTCTACCAGCGGCATGAGCAGGAGTGGCGGGATGGACTGCCGCGGCTCTTCCACGTCGTGGCTGAAGCGAATGCGGAGTGAATCGTCGTAGCGCAGCTTCTCCAGTTCGATATAGTCGCCTATGATCTTTATCTCGTCCTCGATGGGAATATAATCACCACCTGTCTCATATAACATAAAGCGTAGGATCTTGGACAAGCGCAGGATGGACTCCGGCGCGCGGTCACTTTTATCACGCGTGAGCGAATAGATATTGTTGAGGGTATTGAAAAGGAAATGCGGGTTGGTCTGCGATTTCAGGAAGCTGAGTTCGGCCTGCTGTTTTTCGATACGCAGCTGCTGCGTGGCCTGTTTTAATTTATAGTAGAGATAAATATGCCTTGCCGTGCCGATGAAGAACAGGGTCATTACACTAAAAGCCATCTGCTCACCCGCCAGCGCGGTAGGAGAGAAGTGTTTCGTCAACAACGAGGTGTAGATATTCAAACCGATTCCCAGATGGCGCCATCCCGACAATCCCCATGAGTACAGCATCGAGTATACAAACACCAGGAGGAAACCGATGAGGAAATTGCTGACCAGGTGCTTCCGCTTCCGCATGATGAAGGGAACGGCGTATTCAAAAAGTGAATAATGCAGGGGCACTACGTACAGCAGCCGCCAGGTGTCGTTGATGGTTCTTTCAATGAACGTGTCTTCGTAAGTGGTGCCATGGTGGAGCGCACGGAAGAAGAAAAACCCGAGGGTGGTGAAGAAGTAGAGTTTGAAGTTTTTTGAGTTGACCATGCGAAGGGTAAATATCGGGGAATTCCGGTGGAGGAGGGGGTGGGGTCTATGGAAGGAGGTTTTGGGTCTACGAATGGGGATTATTAGTCATGGAGTCATTGGCCAGGAAGTCAGGAAGGAAGTGTGCCAAGTTGACTAACTGGCTGTATGACCTATTGACTTTATGACCCATTGACCTCCCATAATGTTTTGGTATACGATTCCCTGCTATCCGTAGACCCACCGCATTTTGAAGTGCCTGCCCTCGCTAATGTTGCTGAGCAATCACAGTTGCACATTCACAAAAAAATAAAATGAAAGCTATGAAACCTCTATTACTCCTTTTATCCCTCGCGCTGGCGGCCTTTGCACATGCGCAACAGGTGAGCGGTGTGGCGAAAGACGAAAGCGGCACGGCACTCGCCGGCGCTACGGTGAGCCTTATAAAAGATACCTCTGTTGTTAAACTAGCGGTGACTGGTGCCAATGGCGCTTATGTTTTCTCCGGCTTCAAGCCAGGGAATTATAAAGTACAATTGAGCCACATCGGTTACCAGCCTGTTGCTTCTGCAATCTTTAACTGGAGCGGGAATGATATCGTGGTCCCAGAGCTGCGCGCCACCAAACTAGCTGCCAACCTGGCGAGTGTAACGGTGGTGGCGAGGAAACCACTGGTGGAAGTAAAAGCGGACAAGATGGTCCTGAACGTGGAAGGAACCATTAACGCGATGGGCACTAACGCTTTCGAGTTACTGCGGAAATCGCCCGGTGTGTTGATGGACAGGGATGACAACATCAGCCTTGCCGGCAAGAACGGCATACAGGTATATGTTGACGGCCGGCCGAATCCATTGTCAGGGCAGGACCTTGCCACTTATCTCAAGAGCCTGCAGTCTTCGCAGGTGGAAGCCATCGAGATCATCACCAATCCTTCCGCGCGCTATGACGCGGCGGGTAACGCAGGTATCATCAATATCCGCCTGGTGAAGAACAAATCACTCGGCGCAAACGGGTCGGTGAACGCGGGATGGAATATCGCGAAGCACGCGCAGTATAATGGGGGAGCCTCGCTCAACTACCGCAACAAGCAGGTGAATATCTACAGCAACTACAGCTTCAGTTACGCGCCCAACCAGCAACACATCAACCTGCGCAGGACGGTCCTCGACAGCGTGTTCGATCAAACAGGCGGCATCTTCGACAGGAGAAGGACACATAATATCAAAGCGGGTGCTGACTGGTTCGTCAATAAAAGAAGCACCATCGGTATCATGGTGAACGCGATGCTGGCATCACCCGAATCGAATTCGTTCAGCAGGATCGGTATATCCAAAGAGAACACCCCGACAGACCGCATACTGGTGGCGGATAATAATACCGGCATGAAAAGAAACAACACCAATGTAAATCTCAACTATACCTACACCGGCGCGAAAGGCGCGGTGTTTAGTTTGAATGCGGACCGTGGCGCGTATGACCTCAACAGTGACCAGTACCAGCGCAACTATTATTACGATGCGGCCGGGCAGGTATTGCAAAGCAGCATCATCTACCACATGGTGTCACCAGCGAAGATCAGTATCAACTCGGTGAAGGCCGATTACGAACAAGGCTTCCTCAAAGGGAAACTGGGCTTTGGTGCCAAGACTGCCTGGGTGGAGACGGACAACGATTTCCAGCGGTACGATGTATCCACTTCCGGTGAAGCATTAGACAAAGACCGCAGCAATCATTTCGCTTACAAAGAGAACATCCATGCCGCCTATGTGAATTACAACCGCCAGTACAAAGGCGTGATGGTGCAGGCAGGACTGCGCGCGGAGAATACGGTCACCGCTGGCATGTCGAAAGGACTTAAGTTCAACGGCACGTCTTACGAAAGCAGTGTCTCAGGTTTCGACAGGAACTATATTGACCTGTTCCCCAGCGCGGCCGTCACCCTGAACAAGAATCCCAAACGCCAATGGGGGCTTACTTACAGCAGGCGCATTGATCGTCCCGCTTACAAAGACCTCAACCCTTTCGAGTTCAAGCTGGACGAGTACACATTTATGAAAGGCAACGTGAACCTGCGCCCGCAATACACCAACAGCATCGGCGTGTCGCACACGCGCAATTTCAAACTGAACATGGGCCTCAACTACAGCCATGTGTCGGACATGTTCACGCAGCTGATGGATACCACGGAGAAATCAAAAGCGTTCATGTCGAAGCGCAACCTCGCAACGCAGGACGTGATGAGCTTCAGTATCAGTTATCCTTTTATGTATAAATCATACACCCTGTTCACCAGCGTGAATGGTAACTATTCAAAGTACAAAGCCGACTTCGGTGCCGGCAGACAGGTAGACCTCGACGCTTTCGGTCTGAACGTCTTCGTGCAGAACAGCCTGAAGTTCGCGAAGACCTGGACGGCGGAACTGAGCGGGTTCTATAACGCGCCCACGGTGTACCAGGGCAGCATGAAGGGCAAGAGCATGTACAACGTTGACGTGGGTATCTCGAAAACCTGTCTCCAGGGACGCGCAACGATCAAAGCTTCCGTGAGTGATATTTTTTACAGCATGAAGTTCAGGGCGTCTTCCGATTTCGCAGGACAGGTGATGGATTTCAACTTCAGGCAGGAGAGCAGGCAGTTCAAGCTGGCGATGAGTTTTAGGTTTGGGAAGACGGGTGTGAAGCCGGCGAAGCAAAGGACGACGGGCGCGGAGGATGAGATGAAAAGAGTGCAGCAGGGTGGGGGGATGATGGGGAACTGAGGGCTCTGCTGCGCAGAGAGGTTTCACGCAAAGTGGCAAAGGGACAAAGTGCATACAGTAAGGTGGGGGATGATCTACGCTGATTGAATAGGCACGGTACCACTGAAATATTTTTTGTGCGGGTATGATGAAAGTTATGCTCGTGTGCATTTACAAGGGGATGTTTTTACATTCCCTTCTTTTTTTGGGTGGGGTCGCAAGGGTTCCGCGTAAAGTTGCAAAGGGGCCAAGTCGCAAAGCGCAGAAAGAATGGGAACGCACCCGCCTGCCGGTAGGCAGGGTGACGTGGATTGGACTGATTTTCGCGGATCGCCGTTGTTGGTCGCCCGTGAGGAAGCTCCTGCGGAGCTGGAGCAGCGTGTCTCTTAGTGCAGATGTCCTTTGTTGAAGAACCTCACCCCTCACCCCTGTGCTCACTTCATTTTATTTAGTATTAGCGTTCGCGAACCTCCTTTCGTCGGTTTCCAAAGAAGAGGGGAAAAAGTCTGACTCTGTATTTGGTATTCCATCGTCAACCCCGATCCGCCAGTCTTAGGCCCCAACCGTACTTCTTCGGGGTGGGGTGCGAGGACGGGAAAAAGACACTTAAATTGTGCATAGCGTGCGCTCCTTTTGGATATTGCCGGGAGGCATTCCAGCGAGAAGGCACGTCTAACCTTCCAAAAACACCAAACCATTGCACATGAGAAACATCCTGAGCTTCCTTCTCCTGTTATTTTCCACCGCATCTTTCGCTCAACAGGCAGACCTGAAAGACTGCGGGAGGTCTCCCGACAGACCGGACTGTAATTACATCAACAATAACGAATTCATAGAAAGGCCAGGTGCGCCGTTTACGGATGCGTTTGTGCCGGGCGATGTGCCTGGCTGGTGGGCTTCACATGGAAGTCCCGATCTCAACTCATCGCTTATCTCCTCGCCCCCGCCCGCAAATAATTTCGCCACCATGTATGCCGGCAACCACTTGTCGCACGGGCGCTATTACAACGAAGGCATCGCCACGAAAATCTACCCGGTGAGGGCTGGCAAAGAATACCTGTTCTCCCTTTTTCGCACGGTCAATTCTATAAATGACGTTGGGCTACCCGTCTCGAACGATATCACGT
>JAJTCI010000270.1 GCA_021323155.1 Chitinophagaceae bacterium
AGGTTATAGGTCTTATGGAAACGATACTCCACACCCGCGCCCCAACCGACAGCTTTCACCGGTGTAGTGGTGTTAGTGATAAAAGAGTAGTTCGTTGTGGTGAACGGACTCAGCAACTCAGCCAGGCCGACTGAAGGGTTGGTGCTTGCGCTCTGTCCCCTTCCCACTGCCACACGGCCGAGGAAGTCTTCATACTTGCTGTAGTAGCCATACACATCGATCAACAATTTCTGGTTGAGCAGGCCCTTGTAACCGAGCTCGTAAGATGTAACCGATTCCGGTTTCAGGTTGGCGAAAGGCGCCACTACTAACTGGCCGGCAGCTGCGGCGATCGCGAGGTTCGGCGCCATGCCGGCGTTAACCCTTGCGTTGAAAGTATCCCTGTATGCAACCAGGCTTGGCGCTGTGTAGGCCGGGCTCTGGTCAAACTTCAGGAAAGTATTGAAATCGGGTAGTCCACCGATAAGGCGTGAAGCCGGTGTCTGCAGGTTGATCCACTGGTCCTGGTTAGAAGGAAAACGATAAGCTGTCTGGTAAGAAAGCCTGATGTTATGGTTCTGCGCCGCTTTGATGACCGCGGAGACCCTTGGTGTAAAACGGCCGTCGAAATTCTCGTTCTTATCATAACGTCCCGAGGCAGTCAGCTTGAGCTTGTCATCCATGAATTTTTTCTGTAACTGGATGTAACCACCCATTTCATTTATGCCGATGGTGCCCGTGGTATCAGCAAAGATGGTACCCTGTGAATTCAGTACATAACGACGGAAGTGAGAGCCGATGAGCACATCTACTACGTTGTCGAGGTAGCTGGAGAGGTTCCACTGACCTTCTACGTGGTACATGTCTGTTTTGTCGGCGAATTTAGCACCGCCTTTGCTGATCGGTGTGTTGATCGCCGCGTTGAATGCCTGGTCGAACTGGGCAGTACCCGGCAGGTATCTTCCTGATTCAGCTTGATTCCTTGCTGTTCCA
The DNA here is from genome assembly GCA_021323155.1 of Chitinophagaceae bacterium. GTDB lineage: Bacteria > Bacteroidota > Bacteroidia > Chitinophagales > Chitinophagaceae > JAEZDC01. The sequence goes on from JAJTCI010000270.1 coordinate 973, forward strand.
TGGGACTGCGGATCAGCAAATGCAGGAAGGAAAGTGCCCGGGGCAGAAGGGTTGGGTATCAATCCCAGCCTTGCGGCGCCGTAAGTACCTGTGTATTGCTGGAACCAGTTGAGGTTGCTCTTCCATGCATTGTTCACTGCGACTGCCGCGGTAGTGGCCGTATAAGAATCGCCGGAATTTTCCTGCGTAGTATAACCTTTCACCATCCAACTCTTTCCTTTGAACTCGAGTTTGTACTGGCCCATTTTCAGGTTCTTCAAAGAATACCTGTCAGCGCCGGTGTAAACCGTAGTACCGGTACCCCAGTTAGCAATCAAAGAAGCTTCGATGTTTTCGGTGATCTTGTAATACAGTCCGCCACTCACTCTTGCATTGTACGTATCGTAGTCAACCAGGTCGCTTTCGTTGTAACCCGTACGGCTTACGAAGCCCGCGCCTGTTGCACCCGTAAACGTGTTGCGGTAGGCATTTGTAGTGGTGGATGTATGTGTAGGGATGAGGAAAGGAAGGTATTGAACTGTTGGTGCAAATGGCGACGCGCTTAAGGTAGTAGCGATCTGCGCCGGGGTCATACCGGCGGCGATCATACCATTCAACGTGGCATTGTAAGTATTGTAATTAGCGCCGAGTGATGCAGCTACCTGGGCTCTTACCGCCTGGGCGAAAGCCTGCATGCTTGCACTTGCTTCGTCACCAAACACATTCACCCCGTCGTAATTCGGATCCGACTGGCGATCGCCCGCCTTGAGGGAGCTCAGTACGTTGTTACGCTGCAGGTTGCTCATGTCGTTCGCCTGCCAGTCCTGCGCCTGGATAAATTGCCCACCGATCTTGAAAGCGAATTTATCGCTGATCTGCTTGCCCCAGCGCATTGACCAGTCGTAATACGGAGCGGCGTTGCGCTGGCTCTCATCTATATGACTTACACCCTGCTTTACCTGGAAGCTGAGTCCCTGGTATTTGAACGGGCTTTTGCTATTGATGAGGAGTGTTCCGTTCATACCACCCGAACCGTACAACGCTGAAGACGCGCCTACGAGTAGTTCCATATTGTCAACGTCTAGTTCCGTGAGACCGATGACGCTACCGACAGAGAAGTTCAAACCGGGCGCCTGGTTATCCATTCCATCCACCAGTTGGTTGAAACGGAGGTTACCACTACCGTTGAACCCGCGGGTGCTAATGGTTTTAAAAGTAAGACTTGAAGTTGTGAGGTCGACGCCTTTCAGGTTGGCGACCACATCATAGTACATCGGTGCAGCCGCATTACGGATCGCGGCCGTACTCACTCTTTCTACAGAGACAGGCGACTCAAGTATCCGCTCCGGTACGCGTGAGGCGGAAACGATGATCTCTTCGCCGAGTTTAAAGTTTGGTACGAGGGAAATGTTCACTGTTTGGCCGGTGGCGGTTACACTCACTTCCTGATCATCGTAGCCGATGGAGGAAACAACCAGTGTGAAAGGCGGCTTCTGGCTCGTGACGAGACGAAAAGCTCCTTTATCATCCGAAAACACCCCTGAAGTAGAACCCTTTATCACCACTGATACCGCAGGTACTCCTTCCCCGGTCGTTTTGTTGGTGACCGTCCCGGTAACGGTTGTCGTTTGCGCATAGGAAGTGAGTGCCACAAGGCATATCAAACCCATTAACGCCGTGCGTTGCAATCGTAATCTCATAAGAGTCTGGTTTTTAATTGAGGTATTTTAGGCAAAATAGTGATACTTATCATGTTTCAGAAATTTTTATTATCCCCAGTTGTTAGCATTGCGGGTGATATTACACAAGAGGTAAAAACTAATTTTGGGTATGGAGCGTTTTAGTTTTCAAGGGCAAACGGATTTCTATCGGGGCAAAGTCCGTGATGTGTACCATATCGGTGATCTACTGGTGATGATCGCAAGTGACCGCATCTCGGCATTTGACGTCGTGTTGCCAAGGCCGATCCCGTATAAAGGACAGGTGCTTAACCAACTGGCCGCGTGGATGCTGAACGCAACCAGTGATGTATGCCCCAACTGGTTACTTGCAACGCCCGCTCCAAATGCATCTATCGGTAAGAAGTGTATCCCGTTTAAAATTGAAATGGTTGTGCGGGGAAATTGCACCGGTCATGCCTGGCGAACGTACCAAAGCGGTAAAAGAAACCTTTGTGGTGTGCCGTTGCCCGAAGGCATGCAGGAGAACGACTTTTTTCCATCGCCTATCATTACACCATCGACGAAAGCTGCAGCCGGTCATGACGAGGATATTTCAAAAGAAGATATCATCACCACCGGATTGGCAACTACCGAAGAATGGAATATCCTTGAAAAATACGCGTTGGAATTGTTTGAGCGGGGAAAGCAGATCGCTGCAAAGCGGGGATTGATACTTGTTGACACCAAGTATGAATTCGGAAAGATCGGGAACGAGATCTATTTAATGGACGAGGTACATACCCCTGACTCCTCCCGTTATTTCTACGCGGAAGGTTTTGAAGCAAGGCAGTCGCGTGGAGAAAGGCAGAAGCAACTGAGTAAAGAATTTGTGCGCGAATGGCTGATCGCAAACGATTTTATGGGC
>JAJTCI010000271.1 GCA_021323155.1 Chitinophagaceae bacterium
CGCAAAATACGAGGCGCAGAACGTGAGCCTGAACGACCTGCTATCGGGCACTACGCTGAACCTGGGCACTGCGGCCAAAGCATATAAGGATGACGTGTACGTGATCGCCGAGCTCCGGCAGAAGCTGAGCAGTCCAACTATTAATTTCCGGCTGGACTTCCCATCGAATACAGACCTGAAGAACGATTACGTGTTCAACGAGTTCCTGAACAAGTTGCAGAATGATAAGAACGAATTGAACAAACAGGTGACGTACCTGCTGGTGTTCGGTTCGTTCGCCCCGTATGGTGAAGGCAGGAGCGCGATACAGAACGTGTACAATTACGCGTACAAAGGTTTGTCGGATATCCTGAACCGCCAGCTCAACAACATTGTGAACGACCTGATCTTTAAGATCACCGGCGACCGCAGTGTACGCGTAGACGTTAGTACTTCGTTTTACAACAGTTCTTCTTTGTTAAGCGGGCCGGGTGGAAATTTACCATTCGGCTTCGACCGTTACAATGTTAACCTTAAACTCGCAAAGAGTTTACTGAATGGGAAGATAATTTTGAATGTGGGAGGAAACCTTGATTTAGGGCTTGGCAATAAAACGGATTTAAGCGCAACACGCTTGATATTAACCAGACCACTACCAACACCAGCCTGGGTAAGCGTACGCGTTTTGGCGTGAGTTTATCGTACAGTAAGGATATCGATTGATCAGAGGCCGTCTCTCTCGATGAGGATCTCGTGGCCCAGTTTATCGCGTTTGGTCTTCAGGTAATTTTCGTTGTGTTCATTGGGCACGGTCTCGATAGGAACGATCTCTACGATCTCCAGTCCGTACCCTTTCAGGCCCGCCCGTTTGCGTGGGTTGTTGCTCATCAGTTTGAGCTTGGTGACGCCCAGGCTGCGCAGGATCTGCGCGCCTACGCCATAGTCGCGTTCATCCATTCCAAAACCCAGGTGAAGGTTCGCTTCCACGGTGTCCATTCCTTCTTCCTGCAGTTTGTATGCTTTCAATTTATTCAAGAGGCCGATGCCACGGCCTTCCTGGTTCATGTAAAGAATCACACCTTTTCCTTCCTTCTCCACCATCAGCATCGCTTTGTGCAGTTGTTCGCCGCAATCGCAGCGAAAGCTGGCGAGTATGTCGCCCGTGAAACAACTGGAGTGTACACGGGTGAGAATCGGTTCGTCTTTCTGCCACTTGCCTTTTACCAATGCCAGGTGTTCTCCCCCGCTGATCTTTTCTTTGAAGGCCGCCAGTTCAAAACTGCCGTAGCGCGTCGGCATGTTCACTCGCACCACTTCTTCCACCAGGCAATCCGTTTTCAGCCTGAATTCGATGAGGTCTTTGATGGATATGATCTTTATCCCGAATTTCTCCGCGATACCCGTGAGCTGTGGCAGCCGGGCCATGGTACCGTCTTCGTTCATGATCTCTACAAGTACCCCGGAAGGTTCAAATCCGGCCAGTTGCGAGAGGTCAGCCGCGGCTTCGGTATGACCGGTCCTGCGCAATACGCCACCGTCTTTCGCACGTAAAGGAAAAATATGCCCGGGCCGGCCGAGGTCCTGCGGGCGCGTGGCCGGGTCGATCAGTGCCTGGATGGTTTTGGAACGATCCTGCGCGGAGATACCGGTGGTGGTACCCTGGCCTAAAAGATCTACGGAGACGGTGAATGCTGTTTCGTGCAGGGAGGTGTTGGAGACCACCATAGGTTCCAGTTGCAGTTGGCGGCAGCGTTCCTCGGTGAGGGCGATGCAGATGAGGCCCCTGCCCTCTTTACTCATGAAATTGATCACTTCGGGCGTGGCGAAGCGCGACGCGATGATAAAGTCGCCTTCATTCTCCCTGTCGGCGTCGTCCACTACGATGACCATTTTACCCTGCCTGATGTCATCTATCGCACTTTCAATCGAATTCAGCATATACACAATTAAACTGCAAATGTACGCCGCGCGAATCATCCCTGAGATTAGGAAGAATGATAATCCTTAACCACCTGATGGCTACCGTTCAACATTATTCACACCGCATGTGAAAAGAATAGCTGTAGAAGTTGAGGCTATATCTAATAAAATGTTAACATTTGCCCGGATTTGAAGCGCTAACAACACGCTTTATTTGCAATCAAAACCAAACAAACTATGCTTAGCAAGAAAATTCTGCAATTAGTTGCAGTGCTTATGATCCCTGTTATGGGGTTGTTTGCACAGGTTACCACGAGTAGCCTGACCGGAACCGTGGTTTCGGATAATAAGCCTCTTGTGGGTGCTACGATCAAGGCGACGCACCAGCCTTCCGGAACTGTGTACACCACGGTATCGCGCACTAACGGCCAGTTCACCATTCCGAATATGAGAGTGGGCGGCCCTTACAAAGTGGAGATCACCTTTGTAGGTTTTAAGACGCACACCATTGAAGACATCCAATTAAAACTGGGGGAAGCCTCGGTATTGAATGTTGCGATGGGTGAGACGGCCAGCGTAATTGACGAGGTACAGGTGACAGCCAGCGGTGGAAGGAATTCCATCCTGAATGCTAACCGGACGGGTGCAGTGACGTATATCGGTACGCGCCAGATAGCGTCGATGCCTACGGTGACACGCAGCCTGAACGACCTTACGCGTTTAACGCCGCAGTCGTCTTCTACCAGCACCGGTGCCATCGCAGGCGGTAACTACCGCCAGAACCACGTAACGGTGGATGGCTCCGACTTCAACAACACATTCGGTATTGGCGGTAACCTTCCCGCCAACGGCTCTCCTATTTCACTGGATGCCCTGAGCGAGATCTCCATCAACATCGCGCCTTATGATGTTCGGCAGTCGAACTTCATCGGTAGCGCGATCAACGCGGTGACCCGTTCCGGTACCAACCAGTTCTCCGGTTCCGCTTATTATTTCTGGAGGAATCAAGACCAGCAGGGAAATAAAGTAGCGCATAACGCTGCGTTGACCCGCCAGTTCATGGAAGAAAAGACGATCGGCTTCCGTTTTGGCGGACCGATCATCAAGAACAAATTGTTCTTCTTCATGAATGCGGAGAAAGGCGACAGGACGCAGCCCGGCCAGCTGAACGTAGCGGCGACCGCTTCTGCACCATTCGGCAGCGCGCCCAACATTACAAGGCCTACCAACGTATTCATGGACGAGGTGAGCAGTTACCTGAAGACCACTTACGGTTACGAAACCGGCCCTTACCAGGGTTACGATAACGAAAGTGACAATACCCGGATCGTAGGAAGGCTTGACTGGAACATCAACAACAACCACCGCATGAACATGCGTTACAGCCAGGTGGAGAGCAGGGCGCCAAGCTTCGCGAGTACTTCCAGGAGTCCATTGTCCGGATATGCTTCCGGCCAGGGCCGCCAGGGCCTTAACCACCTTTGGTTCAAGAATTCCAACTACTACCAGGAAGCTAACTTCTATTCTTTCGCGGGCGAGGTGAACTCAACGTTTGGCAAATTCGCCAATACTTTCCGCGGAACGTATACCAACCAGAATGACCCACGCGGATCAGACAGTGAAACATTTCCTTTCGTGGACATCCTCGATGGAAGCGCGCTCAGTTCTGTAGGTAACGTGCTTACTTCATTCGGATATGAGCCTTTCACTTTTGGCAACCTGAGAGACGTTTCTACTTTGTCGTTCGTTGATTATGTTACCTGGAACACCGGGAAGCATAACTGGACAGCGGGACTGCAGATGGATTTCCAGAGCACCAAGAACGGCTTCCAGCGTTTCGGTACGAGCTACTATACTTTCAGGTCATGGGATGATTTCAAGAACGGTGTTAAACCCGTTGACTACGCGATCACTTACTCCCTGACCCCGGGTTACGAGCAGGCTTTCCCCAAGATCAACTTCAACCAGTATTCTTTTTACGGACAGGACGAGATGACCTTGAACAAGAAGTTGCGTCTTACCGTTGGCTTGAGGGCTGA
>JAJTCI010000272.1 GCA_021323155.1 Chitinophagaceae bacterium
GAACTCTATCACCGACTGCATCATTGGGCTGAAACGGGCGATCGCTCCGCAGCGCAGGTAATCCCCGTATGAAAAACCACCTGGCAGCACAATGCAGTCCTCCTTATTGAACATGCCCAGGTCCTTTTCCTTGTGCCACAGCATAATGACTTCCTTTTTGAGGTCATTTTTAATCGCATCTTCCATGTCCCTGTCGCAGTTAGAACCGGGAAAAACAACAACGCCGAACTTCATTGGTATGATTTATAAGGTGTTCGAGAGCCTCAAAGTTAGGCATCCCGCGCGTTAAGAATACGTGTAATTTTTAGCTATGTAACCAGTTGTTATAGACCGAGACCAGCACGATCAGCCAGAACAATATCACCGGGAACAGGGTTTTACGTGGATAAAGGAAGGCGTTGGCCGTAAAAGCGGCCAAAGGTGGCAACCAGAGGAGCATGGCATTAACACTTTGTTCGTAGTGTACCAGCGGCACCGGCAGGAATAAAACGAACATTAAAAGCAATACACCCCAGTTCTTTCGCGACTGGATCAACATGCGGCGGTTGTTCCGTTCCCAGACAAAGATCCCCGCAAGCAGGCAGAGTAATAACACACCCCAGGTCAATATGAGCCTGTAGTCCTTTTCCAGTTTCGGCCATTTGAAATTCCAGGATGGCAGGTAACGGATCAGGTCATCCCACTGGTCGGTAACAAAAAGAAAGGCCCCCAGGAAGTAGAATGGCGTGATGAGCCCGACGATCAGCACAAAGACCTCGGTGACGTTAAAGGCCCTGATCACGATAACGGCGAAGAGGACGATCAGCATCATCAGGATGAGTGGATGATAGGATACCATCGCCAGCCCGGTGATGAGACCGATATTGTACAACAGGGAACGCGGGTTCTTATTATTATAAAGCTTCAGGATGAGGCTATAGATCCAGATGATAAAAATATTTGCAACGAGCGCGGCGGAGACGGTATGCCATTGCGGCAACAATGACGCGAACATGATATAGGCCATCGCCGTGAGGAAATTCGAATGCTGGAACATCCGCAGTTCGTTCATCACGAAATTGAACCGGAGGGCCTGGATGAGTAATAAGAGAATATATAAAAAGAAAACAGGTAACCCAGAAAGGCCGCCCAGGAACTGGCGGAAAAAATAAGAGATGAGGCCATCTTTGGCGGTGGAAAGGACTACGGGTTGCTCAAGGAAAGAATGAGCATGCAGGCCGAATGCAATAAGTAATAGCCAGATGATGCTTGCCGGAGACCGTTCCCTGAATAGTATGACCACTAATTAAGTTCTACTTTTGCAAAGCAAATGTAGTTCCTGTACTGGCAAGGAAAAATTATTGTTTTAGCGCTTATCTGCTTACCGAAGCGCGGCATGAAATCGTAACCTTTATCAAGATTCTTCAGCGTGGGCCTTCGCGTGAGCTGGCCCTCCGGCTCCACGATCTGGTCCGTAAGCATCAGGTTCCTTTTTTCATCAAGATTGAAAAGGAAGTGCAATTCGCTTCCCGTATTGATCATGTTATAACCAAGATAATTGTCGGAGTTATCATCATACTGGCTCTTGCGCACCAGGTTCGACCATTCGAGTTCCGCTTTATTATTAAAAGATAGTACGAGTACGTTGTCGGCATAATACCGTGTAGACTGCAGATTCCTGCTTCTCCACCATGGATAGCTGTAAGGATTCACTCCCACGGGAACGAACTCACCCGCAAACGGCGACCCGGCGAAATAATCCCACCGGTTAAAACTGTTACCCCCACGGGTGGTGGTATAGATCGATTCTGCAGTGACAATGTAACCCCCGTCGTTTCGCATTATGATATTCCGGAGGAAAAAGTCATTGAAGGCGGTCTTTGTACCATTATTGCCTTTAGCGTCGGTTCTCAGTTCATCGCTGAACATTGTTCCAATATTGATAGACCCGGCGCTGCTCTTCCTGTCCCAGATATAGGAGAATATCCCGTCTACATTCCCCCTTCTTGCTTTCGTATAAAGAGAAGTGACCAGTACCCGGTTGTTCGCGTTGTCCACTTTCACCCGCAGGTCATCGAGGTATATGTTTTTAAGATCAATGTCATGTTCAGAAACGCCTTCAGTCATCAATGGTTTAAGTATCAGCTGGAGCTTCGTGATATTGTCATTCTGACTGGACGAGCCGACGCGCAGGAAAGCGATGTCCCCTGTGTTATCGATCACGAATTCTGTAAGATAGTCATAGCGCCCGGGCATATTCATCCCAAAGCGGTGCCTCGACAACAGGTTCAGGTCTTTGTCGAAAACCGAAGAGGTGACCACGTGCAATTTCTCATTCTTGGTATTGAGCTTGAAGACACCGATCTTTTGTTTGTCTTCACTGAATATGGCGTTATACACCCTGTTACTTGCCCAGAAATTAATGTGGGTGGTATCCATCTGTACGGGTTCACCAACGGTCTTTCCTTCTGTATCCAGTTTAACCGCCATACAATAAATGACGCTTTTCTTTTGGTACTGGTAGATCATCCAGGCATAATCGGCGTAAGTGATAAAGTCGGCATTGATCAGCCGTTCCGGCATCTTGCCAACTTTTTCCTTAGCCGTCATTTTCATCTGCTGGTCATACACGGATATATAATGATCGTCACGATAATTCTTGTAGATCAGGATATTCGGACCCACCTTCCCCAGTATTTCATACTGGCTCAACTGGCGTCCATCCTCATCATCAGGTTCAGAATAGGTGATCTTCTGTCCCTGGCTGCTAAAAGAAACCACCAGCAAACAAATAAGTATGTACCTGTAAGAAGTGCCTCGCATCAATGAAAGATTAGTATTCCAAATTTACACTATGTCTCCAACGGGGGACGGTTAAATATCGGAAAAAGCTGCATAAGGATCTGTGAAATTCTTTAGCCGGTAAGGGGGTTTTCCTGTTACATTTGTTAAAGAATAACACACAACCTTAATTTGTGGGCAAGCAAATTGACAAAGTAACCGCCGCCGGTTTACTCATAGCACTCGGGATCATTTATGGCGATATCGGAACTTCCCCGTTGTATGTGTTCAACGCGATCATCAACAACCGGACGGTCACACCCGAGCTCATCATCGGCAGTTTATCGTGCATCATCTGGACGCTCACCATTCAAACCACCATTAAATACGTATGGCTTGTACTCCGGGCAGACAACCGGGGTGAGGGTGGCACCTTCGCGCTCTATGCATTAGTGAGGCGCAGGAAAAAGTGGCTGGTAATTCCCGCGATGATCGGCGGTGCTTCGTTATTGGCCGATGGCATCATTACGCCTCCTATCTCGATCACTTCCGCCGTTGAAGGATTGAAGGAGTTACCTGCCTTGCACAATATGGGCACGGAAACGATCGTCGTGGTGGTGTTATCTATTCTTACTGTCTTTTTCTTCGTACAACAATTCGGCACAGGCTCTATCGGCAAGTTCTTCGGACCCATCATGCTCATCTGGTTCTCGATGCTGGCCGTGCTTGGTATCGTGCATATTTCGGATGATCTCTCCAT
>JAJTCI010000029.1 GCA_021323155.1 Chitinophagaceae bacterium
CGGATGTTGTCGCGAAAGGAGCATCCAGTGGCAACGCCACACGTGTAGGAGCAGTTCTCCTTACTATGATCGTTTTATTATCGCCGTTCTGCTGGATGATGGTGATATTATTATCCGTGGGTGCTACCGCGGCTCTCGCCTGTACGACTGTTGTCGCGTCTTTCACCGCGATCGCTTTACCGGTGCGTGCGTTGAGTTTTTCAATTTCCTGTGCGTTCTTATACACCAGTTTCACTTCAGCACCCGACGATGCATCCAATTGCCGGACTTCCGTCCAGTTGGAGCTACCCTTTTGAGAGCCTGTTATCGCATAAGCTTTGATCTGGGCTTCGGCCGTACCAACGCAAAAGGTCACTGCCGAAAGGAGTAGAATTTTTCGTTTCATGGTAGTAGGTTTTTGTTAGAATAATTCAAATTACGACAAGTTTCGTTGAAGCCAACAAAATATTGCTTTTTTTCCGCAGGTATTGGATGAACGGTAGCACCGGATTGCGGGGCAACGGGAAGGGCTTTGGCAGGGACCGGGCCCTATTTAAACATTAAATTAAGGGTGTGCAGCTGGCGGTACTGCCATAAAATGCTTTCTTTTGTTATATGAAAAGACTGATGATCGCCTGCTGCCTGCCTGTCCTGTTTTCCTGCAGTAATACAAATGACTTTGACGCTGACCTCGATAAGAAGGTGAGCCAACCGGCCAATCCTTCAGCAGCGGGGGCTAATGTTTCTAATTCGGTCAACCTGAATAAGCAAAATTCCCTGGTGCCGCCAGTCGCTACACCAGCAGGCACCCAGCAACCGGTGATCACTTCAGTACCCGTACCTCAACCAGCCGCTACCGCCGGCAAAACAACGGCACCCGGCATGAACCCGCCACACGGCGCACCGGGTCATATTTGTGGTATCCCTGAGGGAGCGCCGCTGAGTTCGGCTCCAAAGACAACCACCACGACCTCTACAGTACCGCCCCAGAATATTACGATCAACCCGGTCAAGTCAACCAAAAAGACCGCACCCGGAATGAACCCTCCCCACGGAGAACCTGGTCACGTTTGCGGCATACCGGAGGGCGCTCCGCTTAACTCGGCTCCTGCTACGCCGGCTAAGGCGGGCAGCACCAGTACCACCAACGCGCCAGTTATCGAACAGTGGAAGACGATAGACACCACCAAGAATTAAGCGTTTGAATGAAGGCCATCGCGGTTGTTGTATTGGCGATCATCGCCGTATCGTGCACTGTTAGCAAAGACCCACAAAGGCAGACCGCCCGCCTGCTCCAGAAAGGAAAGATCAAAGAAGATACGAGCTGGGTATACGCGTTGCCGTATGACGCCGGTAAGAGCCACCTGGTAGTGCAGGGTTACTATAGCAGTTTCTCCCATAAGAACCGTTCAGCATTAGATTTCAAAATGAAAAAGGGCACCCGCATTCTTGCGGCAAGAGACGGCGTAGTGGTACGCATGCAGGAAGAGAACAATAAAGGTGGCTGGAATAAGAAATACAGGCAGTTCGCCAATTACGTGGTGGTGCAGCATGCTGACAGTACGCGTGCGGGCTACTGGCACCTGCAACAAAATGGTGTGCTGGTTAAACTGGGTGATAGCGTAAAGCAGGGACAACCCATCGCGCTCAGCGGGAATACGGGTTATTCCTCGATGCCGCACCTTCATTTCATGGTTTGGAAAAGCTCCAATGGCAAGTGGACGCAGGTCCCTACCCGCTTCATGACCAGGAAAGGGCCAGGTTACTTGAGGCCCCTCCGGAAGTATAAATATTAAGACCCCGGCATAACCGAGGCCTTATCTATATAAACCCCACACTTACTTATCAATGTTTCACTTAATCAACACTACCACTACCGCCATTTAATTTCCTCCTCCTATCAGGTCATCATTCGTCACTCCCTTTTTCTTCGAGACATTCTCCGTCAGCTTCCCGAAATTCCAGGTCATCGAAAGCGCCAGCCCCCGGAACAGGAAGGTACTGGTGGTCTCAGTCCTGAAATTAGGATCGTTCAGGATCATCCGGTAATCCCAGTTCTCCCTGAGGAAATTGCTGGCACCCACTGACACGTTCAGTTTTTCGTTGAACATCTTGTAGCCGAAATTCAGTCCGTACCAGTGGTTCAGGGGGTACCTGAATTGGATGGTAACCGGTGAACGCCAGAAACCGGCGTAGGCGCTTATATTGAATCGTTTGTTGATGCTGTAATTGGTGTTAAGGTTCGCGTTGCCACCGACGCCACTGTTAGACTGGCTGCTCAGTGTCTTATTTTTTACATGGTTGAACCGGACATTGCCATGCAGGAAGATGTTCCACTTCTGGTTCACCTTCACGTTCATATTCGCGTTCAGGTTCAGTTGTAATTCTTCTCCCAGGTTAGCGCTCGTGGTGGCCGTCACCCCGGTGGCCTGGTTGAAACTGGCGTATTGCACGATCATGTCGTCGCTGTAACTCCCCGTCAACGTAAGACTGGCAAACGAACCGTTCTTGTTGATCCTTGCCTGGGCGGATACGCTATGGATCGTCTGCGGATCCAGTCCCGGGTTGCCGTAAGATATGTACAGCGAGTCGTTATTGTTCACAAAAGGATTCAGGTTCCAGATATACGGGCGTTGTAACCGTTTGCCGTAAGTAAACACCATGCTGGTGCTATTGCTCAACTTAAGACTCGCCTGCAGGTTTGGCAATAAGGCGGTGTATTCCTGGTTGACGTTGGTTGCCGTGGAAACAAAATCACCGTCAACAACGGTGTGCTCCGCACGCAGTCCCAGTCTGAGCGTGGTATTCTTTACCTTAAAGCTATACGTGGTGTAAGCGCTGTATACATCCTGGTTGTAACTGAAGTAATCGGTGTTGGCAGGGTTCACTTTAAAATCTGTGGCCGCGTCATATTTGATCTGGCTGTTGAAATCTGAAGTAGCGCGGCGAAGGATCGCCTTCACGCCGGATTCCAATTTGATATTGTTCTTGAATGGCTGGATATAATCTGATTGGAAAGTATACTGCCTGTTTTTGGCGACGCTCCTGTTGAGTATATAACGGTCCGTCCCGCTGTTATCCTGGAAGCTGTTGCTGAACTGGTTATTGTCTCCAAGTTCGCCGTTAAGCCGGATAGTGAATTCTTTCTCCGGGTTGCTCTTGTATTTCCGGATAAAGTCGGTTCCGATGCTGGTAGTCGGGTACTCGTTTCTATTCCGCAATTGGTAATAACTGCTCGAGGCATGGGCCGATGGGAATTCGGTGAAGATGATCTGCCCGAGCATTGATTCATTCCATCCCCCACTTACATTCCCATAAGCACTTATTGTATTGAGGGAGTCGATCTCGAAACTCGCCTCGGCGTTGCCGAAATTCCAGAAATTGTTATTGGTCCTGTTCCCTTCCAGTACACGGCGTGTAAACACCGATGGCACCAAAGGGATCGTTTCGGTTCTGCTACTGCCGGGTTGGTTGAAGTTTCTTCCCGCGCCATAGTAAGCGGTCGCGCCCAGCTTACCCACCTTCACACTGAGGTTGGCATTGACATTAGCGAACCGGTTACTGCTCGCGTAAGTCGATATAGAACCGTTGTATCCTTTTAGCTTTTTCTTCGTGATGATGTTGATGATCCCGCCGATGCCTTCGCCATCATATTTGGCACCTGGCGAAGTGATCACTTCTATCTTCGTAATGAGCGCGCCCGGGAAGCCCTTCAGCGCCTCTTTTACATTCTGCGCGAACATAGCGGTCTCTTTCCCGTTCAACAATACTTTGAAATTGCTCTGGCCGTTCACGGTGATATTGCTCTCTCCATCTACGCTCACAAACGGGGTCTTTCTCAGGATGTCGATCGCCGTTTCTGTTTTGGTGGCAGGATCATTCTCCACGTTGAATATGATCTTATCGTCTTTTTGCTCGATCAGCGGCTTACGCGCCGTAACCGTTACTCCCGTCAAGTCTGTAGCAGTCGCCGCCAGTTCAATGGTACCCGCATCGGTATTGGCGGCTCCTGTTAAGACAAGCCCGACCTGTTTATCAGTATAACCTGTATGACTCACCACCAGCGTATATTTTCCCGTATCAATATCCCTGAATTTAAATACGCCTTTTTCATTGGTATAGGTGGTCCTGAGCGCTTCCTGCATCTGGGCGGAACGGTACAGGCCGACCGTAGCGTAGGCCAGTACACCTTTGATACTATCCTTAACGGTTCCCGAGATATTGGTGCGGGTAGATTGCGCGTTCGCGGAACCAATAATCATAACCAAGAAAAAAAGCAGGCATGTGCGGAGACGATTGTTCATAAGCGGGACCGGTTGTTTACGAAGTGCATCGTAAAGAGAATGCATTTCATACACCGGCGGCGTTTCAATTTGATAAATGGGTAATTTTTCCTGACGACTGGCGGTGATTGTTAAAAGAATCAAAAAGGGCCGCTATAAACGGCCCCTGCACACAACACTACGTCTTAACTCCGAAATTCTTATTGTACAATGAGCTTCTGGGTGAGTTGTTGCTTAGTCGCCTCATCGATCATCGACAAGTAATAAATACCTGCCGAAATGTTGGAAGGAAGTTCCAATTGATAAGACTGGTGCTTCCCGGTAATGGTAAATCGTTTCTGCAGGATACTCCTGGAGGCATTATCAAGCATCAGCAATTCATAACTACCAGGGTTGGCAGGCTGAACATTTACAAATTGTCCTCTTATTGCAGGATTGGGGAATATCGTCCAGCTCACCATCGCAGGTGTTGGGGATATGAGTGTATCCTTCCGGTAGGATAAGGAATAACCGGTGGCTGGGCATCCACGTCGCCGCCTTGAACAGGCAACAACAAGTTCATCGATCAATAACGCCTGGTCCTGTAGTGTAATATCAATACGCACCGAGTCCACGGGCAGTTGCACCGTAATCGATCTGCTTTTAAAACCGACACAGGAAATCTCCAGGAGCACATTGCCCCTTGCAGGAATGTTCAAATAAAAACTGCCATCAGTAGCGGCTGCAGTACCCATTGCTGTAGCACCCACCTTCACCGTTGTGCCGGCAATTGGATTGCCCGCCGAATCGGTAACCCTACCAGTTATGATCGCTTGGTGTATGTTATCTCCTGTATTGCATTTTGCTTGCCCATAGGCATTCATACTGGTCGTGCATACGACCGTCACAACGAACAAGGCTACAAATGTGTTCATATTAGTTTGCTATAGGAACCAGATGCATTACATAACCTAATTGCATAAACTTTTCTAAAATCTTTGCGGGCCTGTAAATCAACAGTATCCCGGATGTGAGAATACAATGCTAAATAATTGAGCAAGGTTTTGTAATATTGAACAGTAAACCAGGAAATATGCCTACCCAGATAAAATGTCCCAGTTGCAGTTTTGAATTCCCTTTGGAGGACGCGTTGAACGATGAACTGAAGTCCGAGATCGAGAAGCAAAAACAGGAACTGCGGCAACAGATGCTGGATTATAAGAAGAACGCGGAACTCAAGATCCGCCAGATGGAGGAAGATAATAAAAAAGAAGCGCAGAAACAGGAAGAGGCGTTCCAGCAGAAGATGCAGGAGGAGCTCAAAAAGAAGAACGCGGAAATAGAAGCCTCCATCCGCAAATCACTGGCGGCCGATTTCGAGAACCAGGTGAAGACGCTCCAGCAAACCAATGCCGACAATGAAGAGAAGCTGAAACTGGCACGGCTGAAAGAGTTTGAATACCTGGAGAAAGAAAGGCAGTTAAAGGCGAAAGAGGAAGAACTGGAACTGAGCGTGAAGCGCAGGATCAACGAGGAGCGGGAAAAAATGTCGAAAGAGATCCGGGAACTGGAAAAGCAAAAGCTGGAGCAGGTAGAGTCGGAGTTCAGGATGAAGCTGGCCGAAAAAGAGAAACAACTGGAAGACCAGAAGAAATTAGCGGAAGAAGCGGTGCGCAAAGCACAGCAGGGAAGCATGCAGCTGCAGGGCGAAGTGCAGGAGCTGATGCTGGAAGAGATACTTCGGTCTACTTTCCCTTACGATAAGATCACGCCAGTAGGCAAGGGCGTGCGCGGGGCGGATTGCATCCACACCGTATGCAATCCCTTTGGCCAGGAATGTGGCAGGATCATCTACGAGAGTAAACGCACCAAAGATTTCTCCGCCGAGTGGATCGATAAACTCAAAGCCGATATGCGTACACTGGGCGCCGACATCGCCGTCATCGTTACCCAGGCATTGCCGAAGGACATGGACCGTTTTGGGGAAAAGGACGGCGTGTACATCTGCACCTTCGCGGAAGTAAGAAGCCTCTGCGCCATATTAAGGAACAGCATCATCAGCATATTCAAGATCACGTCCACGCAACAGAAAGCGGGTGATAAGATGAGCCTGCTTTACGATTACCTCACCGGTAACGAGTTCGGTGAACAATGGAAAGCGATCCGCGAGGGCTTTATGGGTATGAAACTGAGCATCCAGAAAGAACGCGATGCGATGGAGAAACTCTGGAAGTCGCGAGAGAAACAATTGGAAATGGTATTACTCAACGCCACCCGCATCCATGGTTCTATTGACGGTATCGCCGGGAAGGATGTGAACATTAACCTCCTCGACGGCGCCGAGGAATTGTATATTGAATCATAATGCCTGATAGTTTCTACCTGGTGGAAGAAGGCCGGAAGGTGCCTTTTGACAGCCTCCCGGCGGAGATGAGGGAACTCATCACCGAAAACCGGTATACCATACCCGAAACGCCGCCTCGTTCCGATTATGGCTGGACACCATTCGTAGTAGTAATGACCTCGGTGATCGCTCTTGCCGTCATCGGTGTGAAAAGGGCCTGGAAAATAAAAGGCACTACACTACTTGCCAATGGTGGCGACAAGCGTTCGACCGAAATAGAAAGGATCAATGGAAAACTCAGCGGTTACCATGTGTACCACGGCAGGGATATTATCGTGGCTGATGAACAGTTTGAAAAGATACTCGGCAAACGCTGTGCTTACTACCGCAGGCTGGCGCCCGAACTAAAAGAGAAATTCCTGCGGCGGGTGAAGGATTTCATGAGATCGAAGACCTTCCTGATAAGGGGCGATGAACCATTCGTCGACATGCCGGTACTCTTAAGCGCGACGGCGGTGCAGCTCAGTTTTGGTTTAGATAAATACCTGTTGCCGCATTACGATTACATCCGCATCTTCCCCGAAGAGTACTTTGCCGCCGATCAGAGCCTGCGTGTGCTGGCAGGACACGTATACGGAAACACTATCACCATTGCCTGGAACAAGTTCCTGCAAGGCCATGAAGAAACGAATGACGGCGTGAATCTCGGCCTGCACGAAATGGCACACGCTTTTTATTTCCAGTTAACGGAGGCCACGTTCGGGCGCTGCGATGAATTCGCGGCCAGTTTCGAAACGGTGATCAAAGAGGGAGAAGAAGTTTTCCAACTGAAAGATCACCGGCCATCCGAGCTATTCACCAGGAACGCCTACCGCAACCTGCAGGAGTTCTGGGCGGAGAGCGTAGAACTCTTCTTCGAGCGGCCCGCTGATCTTAAAAGGGAAAATGGTGATGTATATGAAGCATTGAAAAACATCCTGAAACAGGACCCGGTACACGGGTTGTACCCGGTGATCCCTAATTCTTAATTTTGAATTCTTAAATCTTAATTTCCCTAAAACGAATTCTTCCACATCATACTTTCAATAGGACGGTCAGGTTGACCGCTGTACTTGGCGTTCTTTTTCTGGTTGTATTTAATTTCGATCTCACCGTCTACTGGGAAATAGATGAGTTGCCCGATAGGCATGCCCCTGTATACTTTGACGGGTTGCTTTACAGAGATCTCCAACGTCCAATTGCCGCAAAAGCCTACGTCGCCCTTGCCGGCGGTGGCATGTATATCGATGCCAAGCCGGCCGGTGGATGATTTGCCCTCCAGGAAAGGCACGTGCGCGTGTGTCTCGGTATATTCATCCGTTACACCCAGGTAGAATATATGCGGGTATAGTACAAACCCGTCTTCCGGTATCTCGAAATATTCGATCTCGTTATGCTTCTTCGCGTCAAGGATATGCTCGCGGTAGGTGGCCAGCCATTTACCCAGGTGCACGTCGTAGCTGTTGCTGCCCAGGCATTCCCGGTCATACGGTTTGATGAGTATGGTGCCTTTGCCTATTTCTTCAAGGATGCGTGAATCGGATAAGATCATTTGCTGGGTGGTTTCTGTGTTATCAGGGTGCTTTTATATCGTTGCTTTCCTGTGACTGATATCCCTTAACTTTGCACCCCTTCCGGAATTTGGGGAGGAAGCTGGCATAATCGCTGCAATATAAAATGTATCCCGAAGGAAGGGGTCAATCTTAAAAGGAGTTTATACAATGCCGTTGTTTTATCAACAAAATATCAACGAGAGTACCAGGCTGGGTATCTGGAAGATCGAGGAACCGGAGCAGTTCTTCCTTGACGTGGTGCCACTTCAACGGAGCATCACACACCCCAATAAACGCTTGCAACACCTCGCCGGGCGCTACCTCCTCAAACACCTGTTTGACGACTTTCCCTACCGCGAGATCCAGGTGGCCGGAACGCGCAAGCCTTTCCTGCCCGATGAACAATACCATTTTTCCATTTCGCATTGTGGCGAATACGCGGCTGCCATCGTAAGCCGGTTCGAGCGTGTGGGCATCGATATTGAAATACCGACTGAAAAGGTGTTCCGCATACTGCACAAATTCCTGCACAAGGAAGAACTGTTGCAGTTCAACCTGGCGGCGAGCCAGGTGGTGATGATGGATGTAATCGGTGATTTTGAACTGGAAGAATCAGACCCGCGCCTGCCCACTTTGCTCTGGTCCATCAAGGAATCGATTTTCAAATGGTGGGGCTGGGGTGAGGTCGATTTCAGCGACGCCATGCGGCTGGCACCCTTCGATCTTAAAGAAGATGGGCACCTTACGGCGATGTTTATCAAGAACGAGATCGAGATCCCCCTGCGCGTGCAATACAGGCAGTGGGAAAACCTCCTGCTCACCTGGACAGCCACAGAACCCGACGTCATCAAGCGCGTCGATTGATCATTCACCATTCCCCCTTCACCTGTCACCTGTCACCTGCCGCCTGCCTCCTGTAACCTGGCCTCATACCTGCCTCATACTTCCCCCGTACTTGCCTCGTACTTGACTCGATGTTACTCGACTTATCCACATACCCCTAAACCATGCATCTTCTTACATCTTCTTACATGAACTGGCACGAACTGACATCTTCTTACATGAACTGGCACGAACTGACATCTTCTTACAGAAACTGGCACAAACAGGAAAAATTCCACCCTTTTCTTACGTCTTCTTACACGAACAGGAAACGTAGCAGTTACCACGTCGCAAATTGCATCCAAACGGGTTGATTTGAAAAGCAGGACAGTTCTTTGAAATAATGGTCATCCTCGATGTGCATCCGCGTTCATTCGCGAACATTCGCATCCTAGATCCTCCCGTACTTCCTCCTGTACGCGATAAGCAAACTGATCACATCATCATAACTCTTTAGACCCGCGGCCTGGGCATTGGCGCGTAGGTATTGCTCGTACACACCGAGTACCACGGAGGAGACCTCTTCAGAGAAATAACCCTGGCGCTTCCTGAAATACTCACGCATCTTTCGCTGGTCGTAACGTACCAGTGTGTCAAGCCGCTGGTGGTATTCCGCGAGCACGCGGCCAACGCTGGTATCTTTTTCCAGGAAACTAACGCCACGCAATGTGCGCCGAACAGAGATGTAGAGGTCGAGGTAAACAGAGTACCGGAAATACGGATCACGCGATGCCGCGGATGCAAGATACCCGGCGAAACTGGCCTCGTCTTCTTTCGCGTAACCGATCTGGTGACCTATCTCGTGGCAGATGATGAATGGTTTCATCACTTCAGGTATCTGCGTCCGCAGTTGCGCTTCGCCCGAAAAAGGATTGTAATAACCGGTGAAGCCGAAATACTGTGCCGCGGCCGAGTAGATGCTTTTCTTGACCGAGACATTGGAATACGATAGGAAGGGAAATTCCCTGGCCACGCTGTCAAAGCATTTTTTCGCTTCCAGGCGAAACTGGCTGAAACTGCGCGATGGCAGTACCGTATCGGTGGAGATGACCAAACGGTTCTCGTTGAGCCGTTGCACGACTTCCGCCAACACCTGTTTCACTTCGGACGAATGGTATTTACCGATGGGCAGCTGCAGCTGGTATTCGAGGCCTTTCCGGTGGTAGTTCCAGCCCCATACGAAATTGAAGATGATGTAGACCCACATAAAGAAACGCAACAGGCGAAGCGCCCGTTGGGTGGTCTTTTTCCGCGTGATCTTTTTGCGGATAGCGGCGCGGGCGGTCTTAAAGATCTTCACGAGCAGCCAGACCGTCAAGACACCGTAGATGATGTCACCCAGGCTAAAGGGCAACCAACCGGTCATAGCCCGCTGGACCTGAGCGATATAAGGATAAATTTTTACCGAATACACTTGTTCGATCCAGGCAGGGAAAAAGGACATGGCGCTCACGAATACCACCAGCGATACGGGAATCAGCCATTTTAGCCAGTCTTTCGGCTTATATTGCCTTGCTTTTGAAGGGTTTTCCATAACAATTTGCCAAATAACGTAAGATTGCCCGGAAAACCAATTTTCCCTTTGCTTTTCCCCTGCTTTCTCCTACCTTTGCCAACCCTAAAAAACCGGCCGATGAGTAACAGAAGGGAATTCGAAATAGCATTCGTTGGGTTGAAGCCGGGTATTCATGTTTTTGAATACAGAATAGAGGACAAGTTCTTTACAGAATATGGTGAACAGGATTTCCAGGATTGCCAGGCAAACGTGAAGCTGACGCTCGAAAAGAACAACGGCTTTATGTTGCTCAAATTCGATGTGGATGGAACGTTGGAAGTGAATTGCGACCGATGTGGTAACCCGTTGAAAATGCAGCTCTGGGACGAGTTCAATATCGTGGTTAAAATGGTGGAAGATCCGGAGGTGATGAACGACCAGGAAGAAGATCCCGATGTGTATTACATCAGCCACAGCGCCAGCCACCTGTACGTGGCGGACTGGATCTACGAATTCATCAACCTGAGCCTGCCGATGCAGAAGATGTGCCCGGAGGACGAAGTTGGCGGACCAAGGTGTAATCCCGAGGTGCTGGCCAAACTGAAGCAGATGGAAAACGAAGCGGAGCAGACCACCAACCCGATCTGGAAAGGACTGGAAAAGTTCAAAGACACCGAGAAAAAGAATTAACCGTTGACGATATCGTTGACAGTTGACCGGAACATAAACAAGAATTTTTTAAAAGGATAAAACAACAGGTTATGCCAAATCCTAAACGCAGACACTCGCAGCAAAGAAGCGCCAAGAGAAGAACGCACTACAAAGCTGAAGAAGTTACGCTGAGCAAAGACACGACGACAGGTGAAATGCACCCGCGTCACCGTGCACACGTTAGTGAAGGTAAATTATACTACAAGGGAAAATTAGTGGCTGAGAAAGCGCCTTTAAAAGCCTAATCAATCATTTCACTTCACGATATTTGAACCCCGAAGGCCATAAAACCTTTGGGGTTTTGTACTTAACTAAACTGCCGGAAATGAATATTGCCATTGACATGATGGGCGGCGATTTTGCACCGCTGGAAGCTGTAAAGGGACTGCACCAATATATGAATGGCAATGGCGCCCCCGCCAATATTCTCTGCGTGGGCGACGAGATCCAGCTCCGCAAACTCCTCGACGAGTACCAGGTGATCTCACCCAATATCAACGTGGTACATGCCGCCGAAGTGATCGGCTACAACGAGCATCCCACGAAAGCCCTGAAAGAAAAACCCCGGTCGTCGATCGCTGTCGGGTTTCACCTGCTGGCCTCAGGCAAAGCAGACGCGTTCATCAGCGCGGGTAACACCGGCGCCATGCTGGTAGGCGCAATGTTTACGATAAAGGCGATCGAAGGTGTGCAGCGGCCTACTATCGCTACAGTCATTCCCAAACTCAATGGTAAGACCGGCCTGCTGCTGGATGTTGGGTTGAACGCCGACTGTAAACCAGAGCACCTCGACCAGTTCGCGATACTGGGAACGCTCTACGCCACCAATATCCTTGGCATCGATTCACCGAAAGTGGGACTGATGAACGTAGGCGAGGAAGAAGGAAAAGGCAATGCGCTGGCGCAGGCTACCTATCCCCTGCTCAAGGAAAACGAACAGATCAATTTCATCGGCAACATCGAAGGTCGTGACGTGTTCAATGACAAAGCCGACGTAATGGTCTGTGATGGTTTTACAGGCAACGTGATCCTGAAAATGGCGGAGAGTTTTTACGATATCGCGCGTCACCGCAATATGCACACCGATGAGTACCTGCAACGCTTTCACTACGAGAATTACGGTGGCACACCGGTGCTTGGTGTGGCCCGACCCGTGATCATCGGCCACGGCATCAGCAATGCCACCGCGTTCTGGAATATGATACGCCTGGCTGAAAGAATGATCGAGACCGATGTCTGCGGCCAGGTGAAAAACAGCTTCGCGGTGGCAAGCTTATAACGAACCGTTATCTTCCTTTGCGTCCATCGCTGCCGCGCGCCTTACGTTCTTCTTTCTTATTCGCGCTTTTATCACGGCGCAACGGGTTATTGATGCCTCCCGCTTCGGAATGGAGTTGCTGAGCGCGTGGATCGCCGCTCTGGCTGCCTGTTTGATTGGCTGGCCTGCTTGCCGGGCGTTTATTGTCTGCCATATTCCCTGTTTTTATAAATAAAATTCTCCAGTCCACTTTGAAGATACCGTCGTTTGATCCCCCGGTACACAATGAACGCGCAATGATTATGCCCGTGTAT
>JAJTCI010000273.1 GCA_021323155.1 Chitinophagaceae bacterium
TGCGAGCAGGTTGGTCCTGCCGTTGTCCAGCAGGATCACATACATTTCTTCCGGTCCGTCTGTTTCACCGGGTTGTTTCGGCCCGGTAACAATGGTATTGTATACCGTCACTTTCTGGCCGGTACCAAACGTAGAAAGCAGCGGCCAGAAAAGAGCAAGATCTGCCATGGAGGGGAGGACTTTTTCAATCCCGGAGATCACGATATGGGTCTTTGGCCAGGCACAACTCAGGCGCGCATTGCCTTCGTTTTCGGTAATTGCAACGCCACCGATATCTGAAATAATAAAGTTGGCACCGGTGATGCCTACTTCCGCCTCAACGTATTTTTTTCGGAGCTTTTCCCTCGCGACAAGCGTGAGTTGCTCTGGTGTAAGGTTCGGGTCTGTTCCAAGTTTTTCGGCAAAGAGCCTGGCAACATCCTCTTTGCTCTTGTGCATGGCCGGTGTTACAATATGGTAAGGCGGTTCGCCGTGCAATTGCTGGATGTATTCCCCCAGGTCGGTCTCTACACTTTCAATTCCATGTTTTTCGAGATAGTCGTTCAGGTGGATCTCCTCGGTAACCATGCTCTTGCTCTTGACAAGGGTGCGGCAATTTTTTTCTTTGCAGATCCTGCCTACGTGTTCCAGCGCCTGCGCGGCAGTTTCTGCCCAGAGCACTTTAGCACCGCGTTTGCTGATCTCAATTTCGAATTGTTCAAGGTATTTGTCGAGGTGTTCTATTGCCTTCCATTTTGTCTGCTTGGCTTTCTCACGGGCCAACATCACATCACTGAACTGCGACTTGCCTGCCGGTACCGTTGCGTTGTACTTGCCGATATTGAAGTTGATCTTTCGGCGATGCTCAAGATCTCCGGATTTGATATTGCTTTTCGCTATGAAAGATGATGCGGATTCGGACATGCTTTAACGCAATGGTATATAGTGAATACTGATTTTTGATTCTGCCTGTTGAACAATGAACTGCCAGTACAAGGGTGCGACGCAACGACGCTTATGACGGTTACTGTCGCCGGCTACACAAAGTTCTTTATCACAAACAATGATACTGCTGAAATTACGAACCATAAAATAATTCCGAGCACGAGGGGCTTCCAACCCACTTCCCTGATCCGTTTAATGGATAATCCGGCACCGATAAGAAACAGTGTAAGCACCAACCCTTTTTTCGCGGCAGCCACCACGTGGGGTGTGAGCGGCGCGATCGCTTCCACGTAGCTGTTGATCACGATAGCGAGCACGAACCATAGTATGAACCAGGGGATCTTTACTTTTTTATCCTTGCTGCGGAAGGCGAAGGCAGTGATCACCGCCAGCGGGATGATCCATAAAGCACGCGCCAGTTTCACCACCGTGGCCGTTTGCAATGCTTCTTCGCCATAAGTGGTTGCCGCCCCTACCACGCTGCTGGTATCGTGAATGGCGATGGCGCTCCACAGGCCGAATTCGTGTTGTGTGAGGTTAAAGGCGTATCCCAGTAAAGGGAAGAGAAATAACCCAACCGAATTGAGCATGAATACAATGCCCAGCGAAACCGAGATATCCCGGTCAGACGCGTTGATCACCGGGGCCACCGCGGCGATGGCGCTCCCGCCACAAATGGCCGTGCCGGAAGAGATCAGGTGAATGGTCTGTTTGTTCACTTTCAGCATCCTTCCCACGAGGTAGCCCAGGATAATAGTGATCGTTATGGTTGCGACCGTAAAAAAGAAACCGTCTTTTCCTGCCTGGATCGCAGTGGGCAGGTCGATGCCAAAACCCAGGCACACTACGCAGATCTTCAATAATTGCGCGGTGGCTTTGCTGTTTAGCTGGAGAAACGGGTGCCCGATCAATTCAGCGAAGAGGAAACCAGACAACAGTGCGATCGGTGGCGAGATCCACCCGACCAGGCACACGATGATCATAATAAAGAACAACACCTGCGAAAGGGTCGGGTGTTGCGCGAAGTATTTTTTCATACAGCGATTGCAGTACTATTTCCGGGCTTGCATATGTTCTGCCGATGCCGCCAGGGCTTCATAAAATTCCTCACCGTATTTCCTTATAAGGGCTTCCTTCAGGAAAACATACACCGGGACCTTTAATTTCTTACCAAGCGTGCAAGCCGCGCGGCAAAGGTCCTCCCGCGGCTCGTAATTCACGTATTCCAGGTCCGGGTCTTCCTTGCTTTTTGTAATGCGAATGGGAAACAGGTGACAGCTCACCGGCTTTTTCCAATCGGTCTTTCCCTCCAGGTAAGCTTTTTCTATCGCGCATTTAATAATGCCGAATTCATCGCGGAGTCCATAGGCACAGATGTTTCCTTCGATGGTGGGCGTTACCCATCCGAACTCCTGGTCATAGATATATTTCCCCTGACGTTCCACCTCCTTGATGCCTTCAACGGTCATGTAGGGCTTTACCAGGTCGTAAACTTTGGTAAGCTTCTTCAGTTCGTCTTTTTCCAGCGGGGCGCCTGCGTCGCCGTCTTCACAGCAACCACCCTTGCATTTGTTCAGGTCACATACAAACTTTGCCTCCGCCACATCATCGCTCACCAGTTTATTGTCTATGGCAATCATGCGACGAAGATAGGATGTTGAGCGGTTCCTGGCTTTAACAAAGCGCTAACAGAACTTATTATGCATTTCCAGATATGTCGCATCTTTCTCTTTCAAACCATTGTATGAACACCCGGCTGCTGACATTGCGAAGGACCAAACAAGTGTTCATGGTGACCTTTTTCTGGCTGCCGGTAACGTTTTTCAGCCTTCTCCTGATCTATAATACGATCCCCTACTTCAGTTTCAGCAAAGATTTCAGTTTTATCCAGGAGCGGGCTGTGTTGTTCCTGCGACCGATTTATAACGCCAGCTTCTACATACACATTTTCGCGGGTATGTTCTGCATCGGTGCAGCGCTGCTTCAATTCTCCTCCTATATCCTGAAAAAAAGAAGGGCCATACATGTATGGAGTGGCCGTGTATACGTGATAGTGGTATTGTTACTGGGCGCGCCGACCGGTTTATACATGAGCTTTTTTGCAAAAGGAGGAATGGCCGAGCGCGGATTATTCATGTTCATGGCACTGAGCTGGTTCTTTTTTACGATGAAGGGATTCACCTCCATCCTGAAAAAACAGGTCCTGGCACATAAAGTATGGATGATGCGCAGTTACGCTATGGCCCTGACCGCGGTAACATTCCGGGTTTACTATATCATATTGTATTTATTGGATGTGCCGCTCACGCTTAACTACGAGGTCTCGTTGTGGATGAGCGTAGTGGGCAATCTCATGGTAGCCGAATTCCTTATTTACCGGGCTAACCGTTCTTACCTCGCCACCTTCACCACTTAAATCAAATAGTATGAAACATGCAGCAGTATTATACACCTGTATCGGCCTGATGGGGACGGCAGTTGTAGCCGGGATCGCGGATTACAGTTATGCCGCTAATACAGGAATGCTTCGCGGGCTTTATGAAGAAGAAGCGCCCGC
>JAJTCI010000274.1 GCA_021323155.1 Chitinophagaceae bacterium
CAAACAATACGGTGTGGGGATCAAATGCGCTACCATCACACCCGATGAGGAACGTGTAAGAGAGTTTAATCTTAAGCAGATGTGGAAGAGCCCGAACGGTACCATCCGTAACATTCTCGATGGAACGGTCTTCCGCGAACCGATCGTTTGTGCCAACGTACCCCGCCTGGTACCCAACTGGACCGCGCCGATCTGTATCGGCCGTCATGCGTTTGGCGACCAATACCGCGCGACAGATTTCGTGACCAAAGGAAAGGGTAAACTCACCGTGAAGTTCGAAGGAGAGAATGGCGAGGTGATCGAACACGAAGTATACAATTTCAAAGGAGATGGCGTTGCGTTAACTATGTACAACACCGACGAGAGCATCACAGGTTTTGCACGCAGTTGCTTTAATACGGCGTTGCAGAAAGGCTGGCCGCTGTATCTCTCCACCAAGAACACCATCCTCAAGAAATACGACGGACGTTTTAAGGACATATTCGAAGAGATATATAAGAACGAATTCAAAGCGAAATTCGAAGCCGCGGGCATCACTTACGAACACCGCCTGATCGACGACATGGTTGCTTCTGCGCTTAAATGGAACGGCAACTTCGTATGGGCTTGTAAGAATTACGACGGCGATGTACAAAGCGATACGGTGGCACAGGGCTTCGGTTCTTTGGGGCTGATGACTTCCACACTGGTTACTCCGGACGGAAAGATCATGGAAGCGGAAGCCGCGCACGGAACCGTGACCAGGCACTTCCGTGAACACCAGAAGGGCAGGCCTACTTCTACCAACCCCATCGCATCTATATTCGCATGGACAAGAGGACTTGAGTTCCGCGGCAAACTCGACGGCAACCAGGACCTCATCAATTTCTGCCATACGCTGGAGCAGGTGTGTATCGAAACGGTAGAAAGCGGCAAGATGACCAAAGACCTCGCGATCACCATCAAACCCAAAGTAGAGCACGGTACTGATTACCTGTATACACAGGAGTTTTTAGATGTGCTGGATGAGAATTTGAAGAAGAAACTAGGGTAGGCACGCAGAGAACGCAAAGGAGCGCATGGCGCGCAGAGATAAATAGAGAAGCCCCGTATGCGGGGCTTTTTTTTAAAGTGCAAGCGATGCAGGGATGTTGGTTAAAATAAAAAAAACTTCCCTTTTGAAGGGAAGGTCGATAATATTTATTCACTTCAAGGGTTCAGCGTGACAATCGATCAACCACCAACGAACAACCGTCAACGAATCAATCGATGGTCATTCAACCAGGACAAACGCTGCCCAGTAAAACGGCGGATGTTTCTTTCGCATCTGCTGTTGCGCTGCATGAAACGCGTCTCTCACGGTGCGGCCTTTTACCAGTTCGGTATAAAACAACGTCATCAGCTGCGAGGTTTCCTTATCCGGCACTTGCCAGAGGCTCACGATAATGTTCTTTACGCCGGCCATCTTGAATGCGCGTTGCAGTCCGAACACGCCTTCCGTCCCCTGCACATCGCCCAGCGCGGTTTCGCAGGCGCTTAACACCACGAGTTTAGTAGCCGAGAGATCGACCTGGGAGATCTCGTAGGCATTAACGATGCCATCTTCTGCCCCTGCAGGAATGGCTTCACCGCTCCAGGACTTATTTGCACCCGCCAGGATGATACCGCTCCGTAGTAGTGGGTTCTCCGCTTTGGATAACGATTGTTCCCCGCGTAGTACCACTTCACTGCCAGTGACGGTATTGTCCAGTCGCAGGAAGAACCCATGCGTAGCCAGGTGAATGATATCAACAGGCCGGTCACCAAGCTTTTTGAAATCATCTTCGGTTGCGGCACTTCCTGTTACAACAGTAGCCTTCACTCCCTTACTCTTGAATATTTGCCGGATGTTACTCACCTCGTCCATGGTAGCGGGTAAGGGAGCCCAGCTACCACTTTTCCTGCCGCCCGAACCGCCGCCATTTGTTTTTGTTGTATTAAAGTCAACGTTACCGACCAGGTAAGCGCTGTTCCATTTGACATCGTTTTTACCAGTGGCCTCCGCGAGCTGGCGTATCCCGCTGTATTGTTTTAACTGCACAAGGTCCAGCAGCATCTTGTCCTTGGAAACCGGTAATGCATGGAACGCCACTTTGTGCAGGATCCCATCCGGCGCGACCGAAACGGTGTTCACGCCCTCCAGGTATCTGGTCAAAGGATGCCAGATCGCGGCATAAAGGCTGTCACCCGGGAATACGGTGGGTTCTTTTTTCCGGATATTACTCCTGTAGAGGCGATGGATATTCACTTCCCGGTTACCACTGCTATCGGACGCCAGGTAACCGGAGAATTGTTTTTCCGATCCCAACACAACAAACCTGGGTGAGGTCATGTCCTTCCTGATGATGATAGCTCCATAAGCGATGGTGTCGCTGTACTTTCCATTACGGGAAAAGGGAAAACGGACGAATTCGATCGCGGCCTCTTTTGGCTTCAGTGCGGCTTGTACATCCTGCCACTTTACAACTTTCATTGTGCTGATGGTTGCTGAGCCCTGGCTGATCTTTTTCTCCAGCGTATTCGCCACCTGTTCCAGGCTGTCTGTTGAAAGGCTCCGCTCGCGAAGGGGTAGCGCTAACGTTTTGCCAAGTAATGTTTTGGCGGACTGCCATTCATCCAGCAAAGCCTTCATTCCAGGAGTGGCATTGGACCTGGCTTTTCTTAAACTGGTCGCCGCGTCATCTAATACAAATCCTTTTAGTTGCAATTGTTGATCGGCTAGATTTTCCACGAATGCACCTTCGGTGATGCCGGCTTGCATCAGCAAAGAGGGCAGGAGGCTAAAAGTAAAGGCTTGGTTATCCCACCAGGTGAGTTTTTCTTTTTCACTGAGTATATAGAAGTTTTCTTTGAAGTGCTTAATGGAAATATCGGCGGCTTCAGCGAAATACCTTGCGGCAACGTCCATTCTTCCCTGCGCCTGTTCTGCGACGGCCAGGTTGAAATAGATCTGTCCCACCAGTTGTGACTGTTTCCCCATTATCCTGATGCTGAGCGGGAGAAGTTCCCGCGCCATCGCATTCACTTTTTCGTAATCGCCAAGTGCCTTATGCGCCAGCAGGGCGTTGTTACTGGTCTTGATGTATTCCTTTGTGTCTGTTTTATTTTCCAGCCTGAGTATATCCATCGCCTTGTATGCGAAGTGGAGTACAGAATCGTACTTTTCCTGTTCGAAGAATAACTTCGCGAGATTATTGTAGACGATGTATAACGAGAACGTGTTCTTCTCCTCCCGCTTTTCCATCAGGTCCAGCAGGTCATAGTACAGCTTCTTCGCTTCGTTGTGCTGGCCCTGTAGTTCAGACATCAGGGCGATATTGTTCACCAGCAGGATGAAATTGGTGGAATGCAGCAGGTTCCTGGAAATGAATATTTGCGCCGCCGCTGCGAGAAGTTCGTCCGCCTCAATATATCTTCCCTGGTAAACATTTACCATTCCCAGGTTGATAAGACTTA
>JAJTCI010000275.1 GCA_021323155.1 Chitinophagaceae bacterium
TTCTACCCGCAGCTCAAGCCACTTTCTTTTAGCGGTGGTATGAATTGCGGTGACATCTTCGAAGTGCTCAACCAGCGCGACGTGTTGCTTCACCTTCCCTACGATTCTTACAACGCGGTGTTGTCTTTCTTTAACCAGGCCGCCGTGGATGCCAGCGTGTCTGACATTTTCATAACGATCTACCGCGTCGCCGCCGATTCTCACATCGTCAACGCCCTGATCAGCGCGGCCAAGAACGGCAAGAACGTAACGGTATTCGTCGAGCTCAAGGCACGTTTCGACGAGGAAAACAACATTCGCTGGAGCCGTAAGATGAAAGATGCTGGCGTGCAGATCGTTTACAGCCTGCCGGAGATCAAGGTCCACTCCAAGATAGGGCTGATCCGGAAGAAGATTGGTGACCAGGTGCTGAGCTACTGCATCCTCAGCACCGGTAATTTCCACGAGGTGACGGCTAAATATTATACAGATCACGTATTACTTACTACCGACCCCATCATCACCAAGGAGTTGATGGAATTGGTGCGTTACCTGATAAAGAAAAAGAAAGACAAGGTTGAATTCGACACGCTGTTGGTGAGTCAGTTCAATATGATAGATAAGTTCGAAAAACTGGTGGAACAGGAAATTGAAAAAGTGCACCTTGGAAAGGACGGGCTGATCCGGATCAAGGTAAATAACCTCGAAGAGGCCTCGATGATCCACCTCCTCTACAAAGCGAGTAACGCGGGCGTCCAGGTCCAGTTACTGGTGCGGAGTGTTTGTTGCATCGTTCCGGGGATAGCCGGACTGAGCGAGAATGTTACAGTGAAACGCATTGTGGATCGTTACCTCGAGCACTCGAGGATATTCATTTTTGGTTGTGATGAGGATTGTGAAGTCATTATGGGATCCGCGGATTGGATGAACCGAAATTTGCATAGCAGGATCGAGGTGTGTGTGCCGGTGAAAGACAGGAACTGTCGACAGGAACTGCTCGATTACTTCAAACTGCAGTGGCAGGATACCGACAAAGCGGTGGTATTGAGTTCTACCATGGAAAACATGAAGGAGATGGATGACGACGTGCAGGGGGTAAACGCCCAGCTGGCGATCTACGACTATCTGAAGAATCGACCATGACACGTCGGAGGCGCATATTACCCCAGGTCTCCAACGCCAGGAAGTTCAAGCTGCACCTGGTTTTTTCCATCGCGGCGATCTGGACCCTTGTCGACCTCATCAATTTCTTCACCTCGTTGCCCAGTAGTCGCGGACACTCATTGGTGTATAACCTGATCGATGATTCACTGTTGTTGCGTCAGGCACTGGTGTTTTTTCTGAGTGCCATCGTGGCTTACCTCCTCGTTTTCGTTTTGAAGCGTGTGTTCCGCAACTACTCCATGTGGTTTGCCCTGCTGACCAAAAGTTTTATTCTGATTGCGGCAGCGGTGTTTATCAGTTTCCTGATTCATGTAAGTTATTCACTCGGCACGGGGAATGCCGACCTTGAGCATGCATTGGGTAACTTTTGGTATGACGCCCTGAACACTTATTGGCTTTTCCAAAAGGTGATGTATTGGCTCGCGTTGCTGCTCATCACGCAAATCATTATTGAGGTACACGACAAATATTCGCCCGGCGTTTTCTTCGACCTCTTACTGGGGAAATATCTCCGCCCAAAAGTTGAACAGCGCATCGTCATGTTCATCGATCTGAAAGATTCTACGCCCATCGCCGAAAAGCTGGGTACGATACCCTATTTCAAATTCATCCGCGAATTCATTTACCAGATATCCAGCGCACTGATCGAACATGACGGCATCATTTACCAGTATGTGGGAGACGAGATCGTGGTTTCGTGGAGGTTTAATGAACAGAACACCCGCAAGTGCATGGATTCATTGATAGAAGCCAGGAAGAACCTCCAATTGCGCGGTGAGCACTTCCGCAGGCGCTACGGCATCACACCGGAATTCCGCGTAGGCATCCACGCGGGGGAAGTGACGGTAGGAGAGATAGGTGTAATAAAGAAAGACCTGGCGATGAGTGGTGACACAATGAACACAACCGCGCGGATCCGCACAGCCTGTAGCGAACTGAACCAGAAGTTCGTTGTCTCCCGCGCCTTTATTGATCATATCGATCTTAAAGAGTGGCAAAGTGAAAGCCTGGGCCAGGTAGACCTCAAAGGAAAAAATAATAGTATAGAACTTTTTGCCCTTCGGATCTGATGCAACCGGCAGTAACCGGCGTGTGGCGGGTATGTCGGGAGCGATCTTCCCCAGTTTCCGGCAGGCATAAGTTTTGCAAATCACAGCATATGAAACGATTCTTCCTGTACATCTCTTTAAGCTGCAGCATTTTTGCCGCATGTCAGAACAACAACGGTGATGGTGACAACACTTCCGAGGGGAAACGAAATATCTCTAAAAGGGATTACAGTATCACGAAGGCCAATTCTTACTCCGACCTGTTCTTCGACAGTTCGGCGATGGAGAACTATATAACGCAGAATAAACTGGCGGACACTACCGCCCGCCGTGTCAGGAGTTTTTACAACACACGCAATTACCAGTTCGCCTGGTTTACCAGCAACGGCCTAACAGAACAGGCACGCGGTTTCTGGAACCTGCACGATTACGTGGTCACCTACGGCAAAGATTCAACACTGAAGGATAAAGACCTCCAGAAGAAAATGGAAGCGATGGTGATGCAGGAAAAGTTGTCGGTAAGCGCCGGTGATAAATCGATGCTCAATACCGAGCTTAAGCTCACGCACCATTTCATCACGTATATGCTGGGTAACTATGAAAAGGGTTACGTCAAGCGTAAAGAGATGGAACGGTTCATCCCGCGTAAACGTGAGGACCCGCTGGCACTGGCCGATTCGATCATCAACAAAAAACATAAGGACGACCGCTATTTCGAAGATGTGAATGATGCCTATGGCGCATTGAAAGAGCAGTTGAAGCGCTATTACGATATTTCGAAGAGTGGCGGATGGCCCACGGTTCCTGCAGGAAAAACCTCTTATAAGAAGGGTACAGCATCACCGGCCATAGCTTTGATCAAAAAGCGGCTGCTCATTTCGGGTGATTTAAAGATCAACGATACATCCCAGGTATTTAACGACACGCTTGAATTAGCGGTGAAGCAGTTCCAGGAAAGGCATGGTTACAAAGCGGACGGAGTCGTAGGACAAAACGTAATAAAGGAAATGAATGTACCCGCCATTACGCGCTTGGAACAGATATTACTGAACATGGAGCGGATGCGGTGGACCCCCATACACCACGAGGGCAACCTGATGCTGGTGAACATCCCTGAATTCATTCTTCATATTTACGAAGGGAAAAAAGAAGTGATCGCCATGCCGGTCGTCGTAGGGAAAGAAGGCAATAGTACAATGATGTTTAATGGCGACCTGAGCACAGTGGTGTTTAGTCCTTATTGGAACGTACCGCCCAGTATCGTGCAGAA
>JAJTCI010000276.1 GCA_021323155.1 Chitinophagaceae bacterium
ACTGCAGACTGCAGACTGCAAACTGGCTACTGATCATGACCACCCCAAAAGGAAATAAAGAACTTCTCGGCAAGGGCATCCGCTCGCTGCTGCAAAATATTGACGCAGACCTGAAGACCACCGCGGGTAATTTGAAACCCGCCGTAGTAGAACAGGCTACGCATACGGAAAGGATTTCGCTTGACCTGATACAGGTGAATCCCAAGAACCCGCGCAAGGATTTCGACGAGACCGCATTGAACGAACTCGCAGGTTCGATCAAAATGCATGACATCATCCAGCCACTTACCGTATCCAAACTACCCGATGGCAGGTACCAGCTCGTCGCGGGTGAAAGAAGGTACCGTGCGGCGAAGATCGCGGGCATCAAAGACGTGCCGGCATTTATCCGCCAGGTGAACGACCAGCAGCTACTCGAACTGGCCTTACTGGAAAACCTTCAAAGGGAAGACCTGAACGCCATCGAGATCGCACTCAGCTATAAGCGCATGATGGAGGAACTGAACTACACGCCCGAGCAGGTAGCCGAAAGGATGGGCAAGGAAAGAAGCACGGTGAGTAACTACATCCGTTTGCTCAAGCTACCACCCGACATCCAGCTTGCCGTAAGGAATGGCAACCTCAGCATGGGTCATGCGCGTGCGCTGATCAATATCGATACGGTAGACAAACAGCTTTTCGTATTCCGCGAGATACAGGAAAGAAGCCTGAGTGTAAGAGCAACCGAGGAACTGGTCCGCAACATGTACAAAGCCGAAAAGCCGGCTGTTAATTCTTCTTCAAAACCATCGCTGCCACCGGCCTATAAGAAAATTGAGGATACCTTAGCCTCTCATTTCGGTACCAAAGTAAAACTGGCACACAGTAAGCAGGGTAACGGCAGCATCACGATCGAGTATTACTCGTTGCAGGAGTTGAACAAGCTGCTCGATATGCTGAATGTGTCGGTCGGTTAATATGAAGGCGAAATTCTTCCTGATATTATTGCTCTGCTGCGCAGGTGGCTTCCATTCATTCGGGCAGGACACTGCCGCGATCAAAAAAGGCGATACGACCGAAAAGAAAGACACGGTAATCCGCATCAAACACGATCCCAAAAAAGCGACGTTCCGTTCCGCAGTACTGCCGGGTTGGGGACAGGCCTACAACCGTGAATACTGGAAGATACCCATCGTCTGGGGCGCGCTGGGCACATGCGTGGGTTTCTGGGTGTACAACAACAAGTGGTACCAAAAAACAAAGACGGCTTATACCATCCGCGTCAACAATGACACTTCCCGTTTTCCAGAGATAGATAAAAAACTCACCGGCCTGGATGCGGCATCGCTGCAGACCTACCGCAATACCTTCCGCCGAGACCGCGACTATTCGCTCTTGTATTTCCTCGCCATGTGGGGATTGAACGTTGTAGATGCGACTGTGTTCGCCCACCTCAAAGAATTCGACGTGAGCGATGATCTGTCCATGAAAGTTAAGCCGCGCTTAAACCCCATCGCCCGCACCGCCGGCTTTACACTCGCGTTCAACGTAAAGTAACACCCTTTGCACCTTTTGCGTCTTTGCGTGAAACACCACATTTGCCATTTGCCTTTTCACTTTTTCCCGACCTTCGCCGCTCAAAAGCACCAATATGAAAATCGCACTGATCGGCTACGGTAAAATGGGTAAGGCAATCGAAACGATCGCGCTTGGTAAAGGTCATGAAGTAGTGTTGCGGATCGATATGGACAACCAGCACGAATTCACTGCCGACAACTTATCCAGGGCAGATGTAGCGATCGAGTTCACCGGTCCTCATTCCGCGGTAGACAACCTCAAAAAGCTATTTGACTTTGGCGTGGCGGTGGTTTCCGGCTCCACCGGTTGGCTGGAGCGTTGGGAAGAAGTCAAACAATATTGCGAATCGAAGAACGGCAGCTTTATCTACGCCAGCAATTTCAGTATCGGGGTGAACCTGTTCTTTGAATTGAATACTTACCTGGCCCGGCTGATGAAGGATCACCCTGCTTATGAAGTCTCGATGGAAGAGATCCACCACACCCAGAAGAAAGACGCGCCCAGCGGCACCGCGATCACACTGGCGGAGCAGGTGCTGCAGCACATCCAGGGGAAAAAGCAATGGGCGAATGAGCCTACCGGTAAAAAAGAAGACCTGCTTATCACCAGCAAACGGATCGACCCGGCGCCCGGGACTCATTCCATAAAGTACAGTTCGGAAGTAGACGACATCGAGATCATTCACACGGCGCACAGCCGGGTAGGTTTCGCTGGCGGCGCCGTGGCCGCAGCTGAATTCCTGAACGGGAAGAAAGGCATCTACACGATGAAAGACGTGTTGGGACTCTGATCAAAATCCAAGTGCGACGCCGAGCTTCAGCCCGAACCACGAACCATAATCACCAAATACGGTATTGTAATCCACCAGTGCTTCGAACCGCGTGAATTTCAGACCAGCACCTATGCTCGTAGTCAGGTGCGAGCTTTTCTGCTCAGTGTCGATGTACTTCATGGTAGCGGCGCCCAGTTCTCCTTTCAGGAATAAATTTTTGAAGAGCACGTAACGCCTTACGCCCACTTTATAAGGTGTATACCGGAGCCCGCCCTGGGTAGTCCCGGACCGGTTTACGACCAGCCATGTGATCCCCACCGTACCGGTAAAAAACGTTCTACTTAACCCGGCGCCGATGCCCGCTTCCAGGCCGATGCCTTTGTTGTTCGCGTCGCGCAGTTTACCAACCGGTGAAGCATACTCAACATGCCCGAATGCGAATACCAATTGTTGGGAATGGGAAGTGTTGGCGAAAACCACCAAACAAAAAACTAAGAAAAAATATCTAACGGACTTCATAAGGGCTGCAATTTACCCCTCCGCCCAAATAGATTTATTTCATGAAAAGGAAATTCTTGCTATTTTGTACCAAAGTTTAAACCCCATGAGAAAATTACTACCCTTAACCCTGCTCCTGTTGCCTGCTATTTGCCTGGCGCAGAAGAACGCGGTGAAAGTGAACCTGAGTTCACTCCTGCTCAACAACTACCACATCCAGTACGAGCGTAAGATCCTCCCGAAGATCACGGTCAACCTTGGCTTTCGCTACATGCCGAAGTCCGGCTTACCGCTGGAAGAAACATTAAATAAGTATGGCGGATTGGATGATCCATCCTTAAAGCTCGGCGAGTTCGAAATGGGCAATACCGCCATCACTATCGAACCCCGGTTATACCTGAGCAAAAAAGCACTTAAAGGTTTTTATATCGCCCCGTATGCCAGGATGGCCACCTTCGACCTGAACCTGCCTTTTAGTTATTCTTACGATTCGGATCCCGGCCCAGGAGTTACCACTACTACCAAAACCGCCACCTTCGTTGGAAAAATAAAATCCACGAGCGGTGGGCTGATGTTTGGTACCCAGTTCAGCATTGCCAAGAAACTTGCACTGGACATCTGGTGGG
>JAJTCI010000030.1 GCA_021323155.1 Chitinophagaceae bacterium
ACGACACCTCGTGGTATAATAGTATTCCCAATTCGGCAAGGGTGAGACAGCTGGATTCAATTTTTGCACTGGTGCCTGTGGCGGACTCAGTTGATTGCAGCACGGGGGGCACATTGAATTTCAGTGACAGCATCATCTTAAATTTTCCCCCTTCTTTCTGCGTGGCTGGCGGATCCACCGTACCGATCACCGGCAAGGTGAAAGTAGAGGTGATCCATCTCAATACGAAGGGTGATATGGTGAGGACTGACAGGCCTACGATGAGCTACCATAACCTGCTTGTAACGGGTGGGGCGGTCTACTTGCGTGTAACCCAGAACGGGATACCTGTCCAAATGGCACCAGGGAAAATGATCCAGCTAAAGATCTTCAACAAGATGAGCCATTTGAGTCCATCCACTAACATGCATGTGTTCTATGGTAAGGAGGATGCGTACCCGGCAACGGCTGCCCAATCTTTCACATGGATTCCCTGGACCGACTCCCTGATGAGCAACGCCCAGATCGTACAGAACCCGGCCACCAGTTTACTTGGATACCAGTTCTTCACCAATCGTTTTGGATGGGTGAACTGTGATTATTTCTCAGACACCACACAACTGCGCACTAAAGCAACTGTCGTATTGCCACCAAATTTTACCAATGCTAATACAAACGTGTACGCGGTATTTAAATCACCGGATATTGTCGCCCAGCTGAAAGCGGACCCATTGAATAAAGTGTTCTTTCTCCCGAATGCTTACCAGGGCAAGATCGTGACATTTGTTACGCTGTCTTATATCGCTGGGAATATTTACATGGGCACGCAGGAGCAGATCATTTCCGAATATTACGTTGAACATTTCGCCCACCCAAAGAACAAAAACACAGGTAGAAAATTTTCTAGACATTCTATAGTTTAGGTAGATGGATAAGTACGAAGCCGCTTTCCAGCGGCTTTTCATTTTTATACTACACGGGGAACGGGATGTGTAGCTTGTCAGCGAGTGTTTGGAGATCCTGCACAACAGCTGGCACCACCGGGATACCTTCCTGCATTCTTTGCCGTTCCATTGTTCTTTCAGGATCCCCGGGTATAAGTACGCTTTCAAAACCTTTAGCAGTCTTTGCGTTCCTGAACCTGTCGATCCAATTATCCATATGCTTTTTGAATTCGGCAGCCGGCCTGAACGCATCGATACGCATGGCACCGAAGAAATGGCCAAGACCCTTTCCCGGCATGTTGTCCGGCATCGCTATGTAAGCCGGGAAAGGTGGCGCCCAGGGACCATAGCTCGCACCGCTGAAAACCGCGGAAAATATGTCTACGATGCTGCCCATTGCATAGCCTTTATGACTCCCGTGTTCACGGTCGCCCCCCAGTGGCAGCATCGCGCCATTCTTTTTTAGCACATTGGCATCATCCGTTGTGTTGCCCTGTTCATCCTGCACCCAACCGATCGGCGCGGCCGCATTCTTTCGCTGGAGTATTTCGAGCTTACCATTGGATGCGGTGGTAGTAGCGAAGTCCGCAACGAATGGCGGTTGATCTCCCGCGGGTATTGCCACGGCGACTGGGTTGGTACCCAGCATTTTCTCTATACTGAAAGTGGGAGCTACCAGCGCGCTTGCATTGGTCATGGCGATGCCGATCATGTCATGTTCAAGCGCCATCATCGCATGGTAGCCGGCAATACCAAAATGATTGCTGTTACCCACTGCCACCCAGCCTGTACCGACCTGTCTGGCTTTATCAATGGCGATCTGCATAGCCTTAGGTGCGACTACGAGCCCGAGGCCCGCATCGCCGTCAATCGTGGCGGTGGAGGGCGTTTCATATTTAATGGTGATTGCAGGCGTCGCATTCACCCGTTTTGCTTCCCATAGCCGCACATAGCCTGTCAGGCGCGCCACGCCGTGGCTGTCGATCCCCCTTACGTCAGCCGCGACCAAAACCCTGGCCGCGAGTGTCGCGTCGTCGATATTGCAACCGATCGCCGTGAAGACGTTCTTTGCAAAATCAATCAGGCTGTTATACGAAAATGATCTTTCGCTCATGGCCGCAAGATACACTTCAAAAAGAAAAAGGATGCCGAGGCATCCTTTCCAATTATCTGTGAAACCGGTGAATCAAAATGGAAGATCGTCCAAGGGCTCGGTGATCTCTGCAGCCGAAGGCGTCGCCGGTTGTGACTGGTAGGAAGGCTGATTGTACGATTGCTGACCGCCGTTGTAATTGGACCCGGTTCCGCCTTCGCTTTGACGGCTACCGAGTAATTGCACATTCTGTATCCTCACGGTGAGTGAACTTCCCTGTTTGCCATCCTGTGTCTGGTAAGTGCGAATGTCCGGCTGACCTTCAGCATACACCTGTATTCCTTTTTTCAGGTAAGGAGCGATACCGGTTCTTTCTGTCCACCAGGCACATTCCACCCAGATGGTTTTGTCTTTCTGGTTACCCTGGGCGTCCTTGAATTTCTCTGTATGGGCAACGCTGAAATTGATAACGTTCTTCCCGTTCACGTTGTTCACGATGCAATCTTTTCCGAGATTGCCAATAACCTGTAATTTGATCATAGCGCATTAATTTAATTAGTCTGATAATATATGGACAGCCAAATTAATAAAATCACGAGCGCAGCCAAGAAAGGTTGTCCACAACAAAGTTGAGTGGTATCACAAGAAAAAATTACTGCGACATTGAGACAGGAGTAACGCCAGGCGTAAGGTGAAATCCTGCATCAGATAGAGAGATGCTCCCACCGAACCTTTTAGTTCTTAGCGGCTTAGGAGTTTTGCCCTACTTCAATAAACCTACTTCATTCTGGGTTGTTTTTCGGGTGCAAACCCCGACCTTTGCCCACTTCAATTTTAGGCTGTACATGAACTGGAAAGAACGGGTACTGTTACTCTTACTGGCGGCGATCAACTTCACCCATATACTGGATTTTATGATCATGATGCCATTGGGTAACTTCCTGATGCCGTATTTCAAGATCAACACCCAGCAGTTCAGCGTGGTGGTTGCCTCTTACAGCCTCAGTGCCTTTGTGAGCGGGCTGGTGGCGGCGTTCTTTGTAGACCGCTTCGACCGGAAGAAGATCCTGATCTTCGGGTATACCGGCTTTATCATCGGCACCATTTGTTGCGGCATTGCGCCTGAATACGAGTTGTTGCTTGCAGCAAGGATACTTGCGGGGTTGTTCGGTGGACTGATCGGTGCACAGGTGCTGAGTATCGTAGCGGATAGTTTCGCCTATGAAAGGCGCGGACAGGCGATGGGTATCCTGCTTTCCGCTTTCTCCCTCGCTTCGGTGATCGGTGTGCCTTTCTCGCTGGTGCTTGCGGGGAATATCAGCTGGCATGCGCCATTCATTTTGATCGGCGCGATGGGCATTGTCATCATTCCGCTTGTACATCGTTTCCTCCCCTCAATGACGCACCACCTGGATGCCGGCCGTGCACACGTTAAACCAGTAGCGTTGCTGAGGAATATACTGGGCAATTCGCAGCAACTGATCGCGCTTCTCCTTAACGGCGCTTTGATGCTGGGACATTTCCTGATCATCCCATTTCTCAATCCCTATATGGAACATAATGTCGGGTTCAACGAAACCCAACGCAACCTCGTGTACATGGTAGGCGGACTGGCCAGCTTCTTCAGCGCGCCATTCATTGGAAAGCTGGCGGATAAATATGGTAAGCACAGAGTGTTCTACATCTTCGCTTCGTCATCACTTGTGACTATTTTTCTTATAACGAACATGCCGCCCATTAAATATTACTGGGTACTCACCGTTACGGGTATCTGGTTCGCGCTGAGCACAGGAAGAGCGATACCGGCGCAGGCCATTATCAGCAACGTGGTGCATCCCGAACAAAGGGGAAGCTTTATGAGCTTTAACAGCAGTTTCCAGCAGATGTTCACCGGAATGGCATCTTTGATCGCGGGATTTATCGTGTTCCAGGGGAAGGATAATAAGATACACAACTACGCCCTGGTAGGATATTTAAGTATCGTGATCGTACTCATCACGATATTCATTGCAAAGGCGATCCATACCGACCCAAAGAAATACGAACCGGTTACGCCGGTGCAG
Organism: Chitinophagaceae bacterium; assembly: GCA_021323155.1. GTDB lineage: Bacteria > Bacteroidota > Bacteroidia > Chitinophagales > Chitinophagaceae > JAEZDC01. The sequence goes on from JAJTCI010000030.1 coordinate 4,080, forward strand.
GAAGAGGTGGTGTAGTGGTAAGGTAAGAATATGAAAGATTGAAAGTACCTTACCCTGGTCAATTATTAATTCAAGCGGAACACCGGGTACCGCATGTGTTCCTTCTCATAATACGGCGAACGTTTGTAGACAAACTCCAATTGCGCCGATGCGGAAGCGAGGGACTTATCGACCTTTTTACGCTCTTCCAGTTCAGCCCTCAGTTCAGGGTGTTTGTCGAGGTACGCTGCAGCAACATCTTCCCAGCGGTAATCGCTATAGCCTTCTTTTTGCTGGAGTATCGCATCAAAGAAATTCCATGCAAAATAGCTGTCGTCGCCGATGGGTTCCAGCATCTCTACCAGAAAACGGTCAGCGCGCTGCCCGGTATATATAACGTAATCGCCTTTCAGAAACTGTACCGTTTGTTTCCTTGTACTAACACTCGTATTGTAATGCGGATAATGTTTTTCGTAAGCCCGCTGGCGGGTCTGGTAGTCCTCCACCCGGTAAGCATCCACATTCACAAGGCTGTCCCTTGACAACCTTTGCATCTTCACGCCATTCAGCTTCAGCAAATCGATCACCGCGTGCCATCCCTGCGGTATGATGTATGCCTTCGGCTTCGTTACCATCCTTTCACCAACAAAATAGTTATAGAAATCGATCTGCCTGGAGTAGGGCTTCTCACGGTCATAATACAAACGGTCCATACCCGTCACTTTACTTTGCCGCCGGCCACTCTCGTAACCGAGAAAAGTCTTATGATCCATCCTGGTGGAATCCAGCTTCCACGCGAGCGGAAACTCTTTTTGCTGCATCACTGCTTTTATGGAGGCCCTTCGCTTTTCCTTTATTGTTTTTGCATGACGGGTCGATTGCTCCAGGATGGTGCGCATTAAGTCATAAGTTGATTGTACGCGTTCCCTGAACGGTTTGAGCATATGCGTTTCGGGCACGAACGCCATGGTTTGAAACAATGCCGCATATCCACTGCTGTATCGTGGCGGATCGTTGAAACCACTCCAGCCTTTACCCGGGTCGCCACCCCAGAAGTTGACGTAGGGAATCATCGGCCAGTTTTTTTCCTCCATGCCTTTGTATAGCGCGGGTTCGAATACATCGTGCAGGAACGTCCCGATATCTCCGCCTAACTTATTGTGCTGTGTGGTGAGTAAGGTCATGGTATGCTGGTAGTCGGCCCCATCACTCACGTGGTTGTCGACCAGAATATCGGGGTCCAGGAAATGAAAGATCTCCGCGAAAGCCCTGGCGTTGCGTGAGTCTGACTTTGTGAAGTCACGATTGAGGTCGAGGTTCTGCGCATTGCCCCTGAATCCATAGCTTTCCGGCCCATCCTGGTTTACCCTTGAATAACTGCCCCTATTAAGACTGCCACCGATGTTATATACGGGTATTACGGCGAAGACCACGTTTGAAGGAGGTTTGATCTTGCCCTGCAGTATGTCCCGTACAAACATCATCGACGCATCAATGCCATCGGGTTCACCGGGATGTATGCCGTTATTGATGAGTATCACCACCTTATTCTCTTTATCCCATTGCTGGGGACTGAACTTCCTGTCAGTACTGAACAACACCAGGTGCAGGGGATAACCCGCGTCGGTCATACCAAACGATTTTACCTGCAAAGCAGCATATTGCTTGTCGAGCTTGTTATAGAATGAGATACATTCCGCATATGTTACTGTCTCAGTGCCAGCGGAGGCCTCGAAAGGCGTCTTGTACGACTGTGCGGAGACATTAAAAGAAAATAAAAAAAAGCTTAAAAGCCTAATAAGATTTTTCATTAATTTGTGCTTGAAACTTTCCCAAAGTAATGGAAAACAATCAAAGAATTTTACTGGCGGAAGATGAACCAAAACTTGGACAAGTTATCCAGGAGGAGTTGAACCGGCAGGGGTACCAGGCGGACGTGGCTTATGATGGGCTGGTGGCTGAAAAGCTGTTCAAGCAGCACAACTACGCCCTGGTGGTGCTGGATGTGAACCTCCCTTACAAGAATGGGCTGGCGCTCTGCAAAGAGTTCCGGGAGATCAACAAGAATGTTCCCATTATCATGCTCACGGCACTGGGTGAGTTACAGGATAAAATGGACGCCTTCAATTTTGGGGCGGATGATTACATCGTAAAACCATTTCACTTTGATGAGCTGATGGCGCGCATCAAGGTGTTTATAAAAAGATCCGACACCGGCACTGACATCGCGGAAAAGATCGTCGTGGGGGACCTCGAGATCGACATGGAAAACAAGACTGTCACCCGTGCAGGAAAGGTGATCAACCTTACCGCGAAAGAATTCGCACTACTTGTACTACTCTCCCGATCTAAGGGAAAAGTCATCTCAAAGGCCGACATACTGGAAAAAGTATGGGACCTGAGCTTCGATACCGGCACCAACACAATAGAAGTATATATCAGTTTCCTGCGCAACAAGATCGATAAACCATTTGGTTCTAAACTCATTCACACAAAACCCGGCTTCGGTTATTACGTAAAAGAAACGCCGATCTCATGAACCTGAAGCTACGGTTCGCCCTGCTTTTCACTCTGCTCGTTGCCATTATCCTTTCTTTTTCGATGGCGGCCATCTATTATCTCTATTATAATTACCGCCAGGAAGATTTTTACCGGCGTCTTGAACAGCAGGCACAACAGACCTTCGAACTGCATTTTGATACCAGGATCTCAGACTCAGTGATGTATGCGCTTTCCGTGCAATCGGGACGCCAGCTATACCAGGAGCAGGACTTTATCATCGATTCGTCGCGAAAAGTAGCCTACCAGTTTCCCGACACGGCCACGTTTATGGCGGATGATCAATTCCTGGCGACCACCAAAGAACAAGGTGTGCAGCAATTCAAATATGGGAATATGGAAGGGATCGCTAAATACTTCCCGCACCGGAATGCGTTCGCGATTTCCCTTGCACAGGACAGCGTAGGACTAAAAAAAGTGACTAACCTCAGGGATATTCTTACGCTGGTATGTATCGGTGGCGTCATATTAACGGCATTACTCTCATTTGTCTATGTAAGGCAGATCACGAAGCCATTGGTGAGGCTGAGCGAACAGATCAACAACATTTCTGAAAGCAACCTCACCCAGCGTGTACCCATCAGCAGGAACAATGATGAACTGACGCTGATCGCAAGGAACTTCAACGACATGCTGAACCGCCTTGAAAAAGCGTTCACCGTCCAGAAGAGTTTTGTGCATCATGCATCCCACGAACTGCGCACTCCCCTGGCAAGCATGCTTGCGCAAACTGAACTGGCCCTTCGGCAAGACCGGGATACCGAAGGGTATAAGCGGGTGCTGGAAAGTTTGAAGGAGGACCAGCAGGGCCTGATCGACCTTACGAATTCATTGCTTTCGCTTTCCCAATACGAAAAGATCGCCGCCGCAGGTGAGTGGCCAAAGGTGCGCGTAGACGAGATACTTTATGAAACGGTAGAGGCTGCCCGCAAAATGTTCGCGGACATCAACATCAACATTGGATTCAGCGAAGTACCGGACGACGAAGACCTCTTATGTGTCCGGGCGAATGACGCGCTGCTGAAATCAGCGTTCTTCAATCTCATCAAGAATGCATACCGGTACTCAAATGACCGGAAGGTGGCGATCGCGATACGAGCAAATGCCGACCAGGTGATCATCACAGTGGAAAACAACGGCAAACAAATCCCCGAGGATGAGAGAAGCCGGCTATTCATTCCTTTCTTCCGCGGCCAGAATGCGATGGGACAAAAAGGATTCGGCCTTGGGCTTTCCATCGTAAACCGCATTATTCACCTGCACGTGGGTACGGTGCATTACGAGGCGGAAGGAACCGACCTGAACCGGTTTGTCGTGGAGTTTATAAAATAAAAAATCCCGCCATCAGCGGGACTCTTCAATTCTTTACAGAAAGACTAAGCGGTCGCTTTCGCTTTCTTCACCAGTTTGCTCTTCAGGTTGCTTGCCTTATTCTTATGGATCACACCTTTTTTCGCGAGTTTGTCGATCATGGAAATAACGTTCGGTAAAGCTTCACCGTATTCGGCGCCTTCAGTTGTCTTCAGGTCGCGGATGGCGTTACGGGTCGTTTTGCCATAGTAACGGTTACGGTCCCTGCGCTTGGTAGCTTGTCTCACGTCTTTCTTGGTAGCTTTATGATTTGCCATTATTTCCTTTTTTAAGGACGGCAAAGGTAAGGACTGGCACCCAAACATTGAAATTTTATACCGAAAAACTGTCTTGTTAAGCGTTTTTTATGATTTAGCCAGCTGAAGTACTGCTATTTAGCTTCGGTTGTGTCACTCACTTGTACGTTCAGTCCTTTGACGGACATAAGCTGCCATATTCCAATGAATTCCCTGTCATGGACTTAATGCCTTTTCCCCCTCAGTCATTGACTTTCTGGCCTATATTTGCAGCCCACAAGCAACAACGACTTAGATGAAGGATTTCTCTTATATCACTAGCTCTCACCCGTCTTTTATAGAAAACCTTTACCAGCAATTCCTGAATAACCCACAAAGCGTTGATCCTGAACTTAAAAAATTCTTTGAAGGGTTCGATTTCGCGGTTTCTTCTGTCAACGGCAAAACGGGGGAGGCAGCACCTGTGGCGCAGGCCCCGGCGGCGACCGGCGACATCGACCTGGGTAAGGAATTCGGGGTGTTTCAGCTGATACAAGCGTATCGCAAAAAAGGGCATTTGGTGGCGCGCACGAATCCCATTCGGCCACGGAAAGACCGCCAGGCCAACCTTGACCTGCATTATTTCGGTCTATCTGATTCGGACCTCAATGCCAACTTTAATTCCGGGCAGTTCATCGGGCTTCCTGGGGCGTCGCTAAAAGACATCCTTGGTCGTTTACAGCAGACCTATACTTCAACGGTGGGTCTTGAATACAGTTATGTGAACGACGCAAAGCGTATAGAATGGCTGGAAAATGCAATTGAAGAGAAGCTGTGGAGCCCTGTCAGCCTTGAACAAAAGAAGCGGATCCTCGATAAACTCAACCAGGGCGTGATCTTCGAGAAGTTCCTGCATACAAAATACATTGGCCAGAAACGGTTTTCACTTGAAGGAGGCGAAACAGCGATCGCCGCACTGGATGCCATCATCAACACCGCTGCGGATGACGACGTACAGGAAGTGGTGATCGGGATGGCGCATCGTGGAAGGCTGAACGTACTTGCCAATGTGCTTGGTAAAACATACGAACAGATCTTCAGCGAATTCGAGGGCAGTGCCGTGGATACCACCATGGGTAGCGGCGACGTGAAATACCATATGGGCTTTAGTTCGGAGGTGGAGACCTGGAACGGCAAAAGAATTCACCTTAAACTCAGTCCCAACCCTTCGCACCTCGAAGCGGTCGACCCGGTGGTGCTGGGTTTTGCCCGGGCTAAGGCTGATGTGCTCTATAAACACGATTACGATAAAGTACTCCCGGTACTCATCCATGGCGACGCCTCGCTGGCTGGACAGGGCGTGGTATATGAAGTAGTGCAGATGGCTTTCCTGAGAGGATATTATACAGGAGGAACGATCCACCTGGTGATCAATAACCAGATCGGTTTCACCACCGATTTCGACGATGCAAGAAGTGCCGACTATTGCACTTCGGTTGCAGCCATGATACAGGCGCCGGTGTTACATGTGAACGGTGATGACGCCGAGGCAATGGTTCGCGCAGTAGAGATCGCCACGCAATATCGCCAGGAATTCAATTCAGATATTTTTATCGATATGCTGTGTTATCGTCGCCATGGACACAACGAGGGCGACGATCCGAAGTATACACAGCCGAAGATGTATGATATCATCGACAAGCACGCGAACCCAAGGGAAAAGTACACCCAGTTCCTCATCGCGAACGGGGAGCCTGACGCGAAGGAACTGGCGAAGGACATGGAGAAGAAATTCTGGAACGACCTGCAGGAGCGCCTTGATGATATCAAACAGAATCCCCTACCCTACAAATACCAGCAACCCGAAGAAAAGTGGAGAAGCCTGCGCCGCGCAACAGCAGCGGATTTTGACAGGTCACCTGTTACCGCGATCAGCGCGGAAGAGGTGAAACGCCTGTTCGATCATATCATGCAAAAGCCGGAGGGCTTTCAGCCATTGCGGAAAGTGGACAAGCTGTTACAGGATAAGATCAAGTTGTTTGAAACGGAGAATAAGATAGATTGGGCAACCGGCGAGTTACTCGCATATGCCTCGCTCCTTGCAGACGGCAATATCGTGCGCATGAGCGGGCAGGATGTCAAGCGCGGAACATTCAGCCACCGCCATGCGGTGATCTATGACGAGAACACCAACAAGGGACACAACCGGTTGAAAGACCTGGGCCCGAACAAAGAAAAATTACTCATCTATAATTCTCTGCTTAGCGAATACGCCGTACTTGGATTTGAATATGGTTACTCCATGGCCAACCCGGAGGCACTGGTATTATGGGAGGCGCAGTTCGGCGACTTCGCCAATGGTGCCCAGACGATCATAGACCAATTCATCGTAGCTGGTGAACAGAAATGGAACCGAATGAACGGGGTCACGATGTTGCTCCCGCATGGCTATGAAGGGCAGGGCCCTGAGCACAGCAGCGCGCGACTGGAGCGTTTTCTTCAAATGTGCGCCGAACTAAATATAGTGGTGGCGAATATTACCTCTTCAGCGAACCTCTTCCATGTATTGCGTCGCCAGCTGGCCTGGCCGTTCCGCAAACCATTGGTGATCTTTACACCGAAGGCCAACCTGCGGTACCCGGGCACTTACAGCCCCGTACCCGATTTTACTGAGGGCGGCTTTAAAGAAGTGATCGATGACCCGACCGTTGATTCCGCTGCAGGCATTACCAAAGTGTTATTCTGCTCTGGCAAACTCTATTTCGAACTGGCGGAGCGAAAACAAAAAGAAGGAAAGACCGAAGTCGCCATTATACGTATCGAACAGTTGTACCCGTTGCCGGAAAAGCAATTGATGGAGCTGTATAAGAAATATAACAAGGCCACCTGGTTCTGGGTGCAGGAAGAACCGCTGAACATGGGGGCCGCTTCGTACCTGCAAATGTGCCTCAAGCATATCAATTACGGTGTGATCAGTCGTCATGGGAGCGCTGCGACCGCTACAGGGTATTCAAAGGTGCATGCGCAGGAACAGAAGGAGATCATTGATACCGCGTTTGGTATTTGATAAATCTTTTCAATAAAAGAACTTAAAGCTGACTCAATAAAAAAATTATGATCGAGATAAAAGTTCCGACAGTTGGAGAATCTATTTCGGAAGTGACGCTGTTAAAATGGGTGAAGAATGATGGCAACTACGTGGAGCGTGATGAAGTGATCGCAGAACTGGAAAGCGAAAAAGCCACTTTCGAAGTAAACGCAGAACAAGCCGGGCTGTTAAAAACAATAGCAAAGGAAGGCGACACACTGACTATCGGCAGTGTGCTGGCCAGTATTGATGATAAAGCGGAGAAACCGGCAGGCAGTAGCGAGCCGTCCGGAGCTAGTGAGGAAAAGGTGGAGCCACAAGGCGCTAACGACAGGCAGCCAGGGAAGGCCGGACAACCCGCGACAAATAATCAACAACCGGCTTCGCAGGCCCAGTCCAACCCGGTCTCTAATGATGTGAAAGCGACACCTGTCGCCAGTGCCATCATCGCAGATAAGAAAGTGGATCCGGCATCCATTACACCCAGTGGCGTTGGGGGCAAGATCATGAAACATGACGTGCTGGATGCATTATCCCAGCCGGGAAAAAAAGCATTCGAAGGGCAGCAGCTATTCAGTCGCAATGAGCGCAGGGAAAAAATGACCAACCTGCGCAAGACCATTAGTCGCCGGTTAGTAGAAGCAAAGAACACCACGGCCATGCTCACCACGTTCAATGAAGTGGACATGAGTGCGATCATGGACATCCGCAAACAGCACAAAGAATCATTTACAAAAACGCACGGGGTAAATCTTGGCTTTATGAGCTTCTTCGCCAAAGCCTGCGCGATCGCGCTGAGTGAATGGCCAGCGGTAAACGCTTACCTGGACAGTGACTCTATCATATACCATGATTACGCTGATATCAGCATCGCCGTGAGTACACCGAGAGGCTTGACGGTACCGGTGATCAGGAACGTAGAAAGCCTGTCGATGGCCGACATCGAAAGAAAAGTTGTTGAGCTGGCAGGTAAGGCGAAAGACAGCAAGCTGACAACAGAAGACCTGCAGGGCGGCACGTTTACGATCACCAATGGTGGCGTGTTCGGCAGCCTGATGAGTACGCCGATCATTAATATACCACAGAGCGCGATCCTCGGCATGCACAAGATCCAGGAAAGACCAATGGTAGAAAACGGGCAGGTAGTGGTAAAGCCCATGATGTACGTAGCCCTGAGTTACGACCATCGCATCATCGACGGTAGGGAAAGCGTAAGTTTCCTGGTGCGGGTGAAGGAATTACTGGAAAACCCGGAATTGCTATTGTTTGGAAAGGACCCGGTGAAGACCTTACTTGAACTTTGAAATTGATTATATTTAGGCTAACCAATCCCTGCTTTATGAAATGCCTTCGCCTCGGAAATGTTTTCCTTCTTAGTGTTCTTATTATTTCCTGCCAGAAAAGCGTTGACTGGGCCTCTACGCCCACTACTGGTGGCGGGGGTGGAACGGGTAGTGGCACCACGGGAGGCGGGAGTAACGGTAATTTGCTCGTGAAGGCGATGGCGATCACCGCAGGAACTACAGATACCAACATGGTCTATGTAACATGGGATGCGAACCAGCGTCTGACGCAATATAAATCCACCGGTAAAACGAACGGCATGGATGTAAGTGCGCAATACGATATCACGCGCCTGCCGGGTGGAAATATCCAGAAGATCTTTTCTAAACCCTTTGCGGCTTTACCGGGTGGCGGTGCAGGGGTGGACTCTGTGGTTCACCTGGTGTTTTACCAGGCGGGCACCACCAAGTTGCAATATGTACGGTCCACAACTTACACTTCAACATTTAACCTGGTGGACAGCGTAGCATTCACTTACAACGCAGATGGAAGGATCTCGATGAAAAAAACTTACAGGGAATCCCTTGTATCAGGGACAATCGAATTGCACACACAGGAGACTTATACATACGACGCTAATGGCAACTTGCTGACGACCAATACATCGATGGCGGATCTTTTTACCGGTGTGCTCGCCCCCATC